>JBDTAG010000515.1:0-6722 GCA_039924745.1 Rhodoferax sp. | reverse complement strand
ACAAGCTATTAAATTAGTAGCGTTGAGGTCGAAAATTCGAAACAAACGGGCGTGTGAACCTACTCGTTCGTCTTGCCAATTTTTGCCAAGCTGCTATGTTTGGCGCATGAGCACCATGAACATTTCCCTGCCCGACAGCCTCAAGGAATTTGTTGACACGCAAGTCGGATCTCGTGGCTTTGGCACCAGCAGTGAGTACGTGCGCGAGTTGATTCGCAAAGATCAGGATCGGCAACACCTGCGCGGTCTTCTACTTGCAGGCGCCCAATCAGCGCCCACGGCGCCTGTCGATGCCAACTACTTTGAAAGTCTGCGCAAGCGCATCAATAGCAAGAAGTCCAAGTGAAATCCAAAGCGCTGATTCAGCGCACGGTGGCAATGGATGACATTGAGCAGGCCATTGCGCACTACTTGGAACAAGATGCACAGGCAGCAGCGCTAGGTTTTGTGGACGCACTGGAGCGAGCCTTCGCGCACATCAGCAAACATTCCGCTACGGTCTCACCTCGCTACGCGCATGAGCTTGGTATTCCCGAGCTACGCTCCTGGCCCTTGCACAGGTACCCTTATTTGGTCTTCTATGTTGAGCAGGCTGGCCACATCGACATTTGGCGTGTGCTGCATATGAAGCGTGATATTCCCGCTTGGATGATTGATGGCGCGGACGCCAACTAGTAAAAGATACAGCTCATAGAAGAAGCAATGTCAAAGTTAGACGAGAAACTCAACGTGCTGTTTATCTGCAGCAAAAATCAGTGGCGCAGCCCAACCGCTGAACAGATGTGGCGAAAGCACCCGAAGGTCGCGGCCCGTTCAGCGGGAACAAGTCCCAATGCGCGACACACAGTGTCTAGCGAAGACATTCAATGGGCAAATGTGATCCTCGTCATGGAAGAAAAGCACAAGTCCAGACTAAAAGCCGAATTCGCTGGGTTGCTGGACAAAAAACCGATCCATGTTCTGGATATTCCAGACGACTACAAATACATGGACTCGGAACTAATCGAAATGCTGGAGCAGTCGGTCAACAGTATTCTTGGGCTTGAGTAGTTTCCAAAGCCGAAATTAGGTTCAAGGCTTTGTTTTGGCAAGGCATAGTGACTCTGACCAATGCGACTCCGATAGGCACAACGGAAACCCTCAATGCTGAGTTTGCGGACCTGGCCCAGCTCGGCACTACCTGACGCGCTGGCGTATGTTGCTGGCGGGAGACCGGCTACGGGACCGAGAGCGCGTTCAGCACGGCTTTCAAGTGGGTCATGGGTTGTTCGCCCCGCCGCTATAGCGCACGAGGAGCCGCAGCGCTTTGAATATTCTCCGTTTATGATCGAAGCGATTACGGCGACGAGACTGCGCTTACGCAGCCATTCCATGACTTTTTCACTTCAAGGAACACCATGACATTCATTCCCCGCACCCTGTCCGGTCTGATTTGCGCTGCTAGCCTGGCCTTTGGCTTGCCCGCAATGGCGGTTGAAAAAGTCAATATTGGCGTGGTCACCGGCCCGACCTTTGTTCACACCATAGCGGCTAACAAGTTCAAGGAAGTTGTTGACAAGGCCTTGCCTGGAAAATATGACATCGTGGTGCAGCACTCTGCTGCATTGGGCAGTGAAACCCAGGTGCTGCAGCAGTTGCAGTTGGGCACCGTGCAAATGAGCGTATGCACCACCGGCCCGATCGAAGCCTTTGTGCCCGAGATCAAGGCGTTGGAAATGCCTTTCCTGTTCAGCTCTTACGAAGCCACCGACAAGGTGCTCGACGGCCCGATTGGCCAAGACCTGCTCAAGCGCTTCGACAAAGCCGGCTTGGTCGGCATGCATTTTCTGGACAACGGCTTTCGCAACGTGACCAACTCCAAGCACGCCGTCAGGAGCCCGGATGACTTGAAGGGTATGAAGATCCGCACGATGGAGTCGCCCACCCACTTGGCCATCTGGCGTGACATTGGTGCCAACCCAACTCCCATGGCATGGCCCATTACGACGCAGCTGCAACAAGGGGTTCTGGACGGACAAGAAAATCCGGTGTCGGTGATCTCGGCGGCCAAGCTCAATGAGGCAGGTCAGAAATACCTGACCATGACCCGCCATGTGTACTCGGCACTGGTATTTGTCGCTAGCAAGTCCTTTATGGATACGCTGCCCGCTGCCGACCGCAAGGTCTTTATGGATGCAGCGGCCACAGCATCCGCGACCGGACGGCGCTTTGTGCGCGACAACGAAGCCAGCCAACTGGCCGCCCTCAAGGCCGCCGGCATGCAGGTGGTGGACAATCCTGACTTGGCCGCTTTTCGTGCCAAAACCGAACCGGTCTATGCCTCTTTGACCGGTGACACCAAGAAAATCGTTGAAGAAATTCGCAAGGCCGTTAAATAAATCGCCACCGCAAATGCCAGGTTCGTGCGCAGCTGGCTGTGCACGAACCTCGTTTTTTTGAAGCATTCATGAATTTCCACCAACGCCTGTTGAGCACCAGTGATTGGGTCAACCTTTGGGTCGAGCGCGTGCTGCTCTTGGTCGGTGCCGCCATTTCACTTATTTTGTTTGCACAGGTGCTGGCGCGCTACATGGGCCACTCACTGAGCTGGTCGGAAGAAATTGGCCGCTACCTGCTGGTAGCCACCACCTTTTTGGGCGCTACGGTGGCGTACAAGCGCGCGCATTTCATCGGGCTGGCGGGGTTTGGCGCTCGCTTTGGCGCCACGATTGAGCAAATCATCGTGCGTTCACTGCAGTTGCTCACACTGGGCTGCTTTGGGCTGATTACCTGGTTCGGCATCCTCTACACGATCAAGGCATGGGACCAGACCTCTACCGCCGTGCAGATGCCGATGTCACTGCCTATTTCTGTTCTACCGTTGTCGGGCGGAATTTTTCTGCTCCATATCCTGACTGATCTAACCCGTCGCAAGGGCGCCTCCAGCGTGCCATCGGAAGACACTCCATGATCATCATCCTGCTTTTCGGATTGATGTTCGCACTGATGGCGCTGGGCCTGCCCATTGCCTTGTCGATTGGCCTGCCCGCTATCGGCCTGATCGTGGCGCCTGGGGTTTTTCCGGCATCGGTCAGCTTGGCTGCGTTGGGACAAACCATTGTTCAACAGCTCTTTTCAGGGGTCGATTCGTTCGACCTGCTGGCCGTGCCGCTGTTCATGATTGCCGGCGCGTTGATGGAAACCGGCGGCATTTCACGTCGACTGATCGACTTTTGCAACAGCCTGGTGGGCTGGGCGCACGGCGGTCTGGCTGCAGCGGCGATCGTGGCATCCATGATCATCGCCGGTATCTCGGGTTCGGCTGCGGCCGACACGGCGGCGATTGGCGCAGTGGTCATTCCCGCCATGATCCGCCAGGGTTACCCGGCTGCGTTTGCCGCTGCGGTCGTTGCAGCGGGTGGTGCCATCGGGGTGATTATTCCGCCGTCGATTCCGATGGTAATTTTTGGCTTCATGACCAACATCTCGACCTCACAGCTATTTGCTGGTGGCATGTTGGTGGGTCTGCTGCTGGGCTTGTCTTTTATTGCGGTGGCGGTCTGGATCTCCTGGCGCAAAGGCTATGGGCAGCGCGCACCGTTTCGCTGGGCCGAGGTGGCCCGCACCGGCAAGGCCGCGGCTTGGTCGATGGGTGCGCCGGTGGTAGTGCTGGGCGGCATTCTGAGCGGTATCGTGACGGTGACCGAGGCCGCTGCCCTGGCGGTCTTTTACGCGCTGCTGGTGGGCACGCTGATCAACCGTGAGCTGGCCTGGAAAGACTTGCCGCAGCTCATCATCAAGTCGCAGGTGGCCGCTGGGGGCATTTTGTTCATCATCGCCATGGCCAAGATTTTTGGCTGGTTACTGGCCATGCAACAGGGTGGCAGACTGCTCGACGTATTCGTCAATTCACTGTCGCTGCCGCCCACCGGTTTGCTTCTGCTGGTGATGGGTTTACTGCTGGTGGTGGGCTGCGTGATGGAGACCACCGCAGCACTGTTGCTGATGGTGCCGGTGCTGGCGCTGCTGACCCCGCAGATGATGGTGGACCCGGTGCACTTTGGCGTGCTGGTGGTGGTGAACCTGGCCATTGGCATGATGACCCCGCCGGTCGGTATTTGCCTGTTTGTGAGTTGCGGCATTGCGGGTGTGTCGCTCGGAAAAATATCGCGCGCAGTGATGCCATTGGTCGCGGTAGCAATGGTGGACCTGGTGATTGCAGCACTGTGGCCGCCACTGACGATGTGGCTGCCTACGCTGCTTTACCGATAACACCCTTGACGCCAGTCATTTGGCCAACTGTGCCCAGTCTGCCAAAACCCGTTCCACCGGCAAGTTGTAGTGTTTTTTTCACACAAGATGAAGCCTGCCAAGGCGGCTGCTATCTGGCAAGCAAATAGGGCCTTTGCTTGCCAGTTGAAGGCCCGTGGCCGAGACTGCAGCCTGCTGACCAACACCGTCAGGATCAGCGCAACCCAACATCATCGCGCAAAAGCCCCGCGCGTTAGCGGCGGCCTTTCACTTTAGGCACCGACATGTAGCGGTTCGGTGCCGCTGCCATATGCAATCTCGGCTGCCATGCCAAAGCACTCACGCAGTGCAATGAAAATATACTGGCATGGGTATACAAAAAGGATTAAACTTTATGTAATAGTTCAATTACATAAACACATGCCCACGCTTCTAAAACACCCAAAACAGGCCACTGCAATCCGCCAAGCCAGCTTGGTCGAAGCTGCACTGACATTGGCCAGTCAGCGCAGCCCGTCAGACATTACCACCGGTGACTTGGCGCAGGCGGTTGGCATTACCCAGGGCGCAGTCTTCCGGCACTTCGCCAGTAAAGAAGCTATATGGCTGGCGGTGCTGGACTGGGTCGCCGACACACTCATGGCCCAGTTGCAAAGTGCCGCCGATGGTGCCGTTTCAGACACTCCAGCACCACGCGATCCTCTGGCCGCGTTGCAGGCGGTTTTCATAGCCCACGTAGACTTTGTGATGGCCTATCCGGGCGTCCCGCGGGTCATCTTTCAGGAACTTCAACACGCAGCAGACACCCCACTCAAGGACAGCGTGCGTGGGCTCATGCACCGATACCGCCTGCTAGTTACTAAGCTACTACAGCGTGCACACGTTCAAGGCTTGCTGGAACCTGCGGTTGACTTGCAGGCAGCGGCTGTGTTGTTCGTCGGCTCAGTGCAGGGCTTGGTGATGCAGTCGCTTATCAGCGGTCAAGTCGACGCGATGGCAGCGCAAGCACCCGGCGTGTTTGCCCTCTTTTTGCGCGGATTGATTTCGAAAGAAGCTCCATGAAACACCCGCCCCTGCTCCGTCGACTCGGCCTTGGAACCTTGGCTTTGGCGTTGATCGCGGCACTGGCGTACGTCGCGCTGAATGCCGGGCCGCTGGCACCCACGCGGATCACCGTAACGTCCGTCAAAGCGGGGCAACTGGCCCCAGCTATTTTTGGCATCGGCACCGTAGAGGCGCGACGCAACTGGATGGTTGGCCCCACCGTCGCAGGCCGGGTGCTCAGCGTCAAGGTAGACGTGGGCGACACGGTGAAGGCCGGACAACTGCTGGCCGAAATGGACCCGGTGGATATGGACGAGCGCCTGAACGCTTTGGACGCTGCACTGGCCCGCGCAGGCAGTGCGCAAACAGCTGCTCTGGCCCAGGTAGCAGATGCCACTGCCCGACGCGCGCTGGCTGCCATCAACGCCAAACGCAACCAGGAACTTGCGGCTCAAAACTTCATCAGCACCGGCGCACTCGAATCACGCTTGCAAGAACATGCGTCTGCCAACGCGGCGCTGCAGGCTGCGCAGGCCAACCTGGCCGGTACCGGCCAGGACATCAGCCGGCAGAAGGCCGAACGCGCGGCGTTGCAACAACAGCGGGGCAATGTGCGCCTGCTGGCCCCTGCAGACGGCGTGGTTACCAGCCGCGATGCCGAGGCGGGTAGCACGGTGGTGGCGGGCCAACCGGTAGTGCGCCTCATGGACCCGACCAGTCTGTGGGTGAAGTTGCGGGTAGACCAGGGCCGCTCCGCAGGACTCGCAGCCGGATTGAAAGCCCGTATCGTGCTGCGCTCGCAACCGCGCACCCCACTAAACGGCCAAGTGGCCCGCGTCGAGCTACTGGCAGACAGCGTGACCGAAGAGCGCATTGCCCAAGTGGCGTTTGATGCGCAGCCTGCGGGCACAGTCGTCGCCACGTCAGTAGGCGAACTGGCAGAGGTAACGCTGCAACTCCCCGAAACGCAAACGTCCCTCGTACTGCCCAATGCCAGCATCCAGCGCGTGCAAGGCCAAACCGGTGTGTGGCGCCTGGTTGGTGGCAAACCCGTGTTCGCAGCTGTGCGGCTAGGTGCCAGTACCTTGAATGGCCAGGTGCAAATCCTGGAAGGGCTCAAAGCCGACGACACCGTGGTGGTGTATAGCCAGAAGGCCTTGACCGACGGTGCCCGCGTACAGGTGGTGGACGCACTGGTCAAATCGAAAGCGACACCATGATTAGCCTGGCCGGGCGCGACATTGCGCACAGTTGGCGCAAGTTTCTGCTCACCGGCCTGGGCTTGGGGTTGTTGATTGGCGTGACGCTAACCATGGCTGGTGTCTACCGCGGCATGGTGGACGATGCCCACGCGCTGCTCGACAATAGCCGGGCCGACCTGTGGGTAGTACAAAAAGACACGCAGGGTCCGTATGCCGAAGCTTCCAGTCTCAAAGACGATGTGGTGC
>JBDTAG010000514.1:0-3376 GCA_039924745.1 Rhodoferax sp. | reverse complement strand
GTCCGACTCTTCAAAGAAAGGTCGACCCTGGATGCGGCTGACCAGCGCGTCGACAAACGCCACGGCCAGACCGATGCAGCCCAACAACATGAACAGTTGTGGCAGCCACAAGGGCGTTGCGTCAGCGGAGGGCGACATGTCGTGGTACAGGTAGGACAGCCACACCAAACGCCCGGCATAAAAGGCAAAGTAGATGCTCAGGCCCGATGCCGCCAGCAGGCACCAATACTCAAAGATATTGCGCACACCGGGTGACAGCTTTTGCAAAACCATGTTGACGCGGATATGGTCGCCGTGGCGCAGTGATGCGGGTAGTGCCAGAAACAGCGTTGCTGCGATGGCATAGCCCGCATAGCCGTCCAAACCTGGTATGTCCCAAGCAAACTGGCGTGCGGCAACGCCCAACATGATGATGCCAAACGATGCCACCATGGACACGCCCGACAGCGCCAGCAACAACTTATAGAATTTTTTGACGAGCGAGTTCATTGCGTGCTCCAAAGGGACGACTCAAAAAAAGGGAGAGAGGGGGTTCCCGGTGTGTTGGCACCGGGGGCAAGCCCATTGCGCGCCGCATATACGGCGACAGGGGCCTGCGGTGATTGCTTACATCTTGCGGTACGCGTCGATGATGGTCTTGCCTTCTGGGCCAGCTGTCTTGAGCCAATCTTCAGTCATCGTCTCACCAATCTTGTTCAAGCCGTCGCGAATGTCATCGCTGGCCAATCCAGTGGTCATGCCGTTCTTACCCAGCTCTTTGATGTAGGCAAAATCCTTCGCGCGACTGGCCGCCCATCCGCGCTCTTCAGCGGCCTTGCCTGCGGCGATGACCGCGTCCTGCGTGGCCTTATCCAGAGCGTCGAAGGCCTTTTTGTTGACCACAGTGGCATTGCGCGGCAACCACCCATTGACGATGTAGAAGAATTTGGTTTGCTCATACAACTTACTGTCTACACCACTGGCGCTGGACGTCAGGAAATTGTCGACTGCACCGGTGGCCAATGCCTGGCCCAGCTCTGCCAACTGGATGGTGACGGGCTGTGCCTTGACCATCTGCGCAATCTTGGTAGTGGCCGGGTTGTAGGCGCGCATTTTGGTGCCCTTGAAGTCGTCCATGGTTTTCATGGGCTTGACCGAATACAGCGATTGGCCAGGCCATGGCACGGAGAACAGCAGCTTCATCCCTTGGGCCGCCAATAGCTTTTCGGTTGCGGGCTTGGATGCCGTGTACAGCTTTTGCGCCGCACCGTAACTGGTAGCCAGGAAAGGAATGGAATCTATGCCAAACAAGGGGTTCTCGTTGGCATAGGCCGACAGGATAAATTCGCCAGCCTGCGTTTGGCCCGATTGCACGGCACGCTTGATCTCGGGCATCTTGTACAGCGATGCACCGGCGTGCACCGTGATCTTCAGCTTGCCACCGGTGGCCTTGGCCACATCGTCTGCGAACTGCTGCACGTTTTCAGTCTGGAAGGTATTGGTTGCGTAACCAGTGGGCAAATCCCACTTGGTTTGCCCGAAAGCCATGGGTGCAGCCAAAGTAGCTGCGCAGGCGAGAGAGAAGGCGAGTTTTTTCATGTTGTTTCCTCGGTTGTTGAAATATGGCAGTCAGAAAGAGGCGAGTTGTGCATTGAGCAGATCGGTGATCAACATCGCCCCCGGCGCATGGGTGATGCAGAACGCGGGGCGGGCCTGGACCAGGGCGGCTTGTGGCGTCACGCCGCAGGCCCAGAACACGGGAATTTCGTCGGCCATGATCTCGACCGCGTCGCCATAGTCAGGCGCATTCAGATCAGCGATACCAATTTGCGCTGGGTCACCCAAATGCACGGGCGCTCCATGCACATTGGGAAAACGCGATGTCACTTGAACGGCGCGAATGGCTGCAGCCGCTTTCATGGGGCGCATGGACACCACCATGGGCCCGTTGAAAATACCTGCTGGCGCCGTTTGTATATTGGTGCGGTACATGGCCACGTTCTTGCCCTGCGCAACATGGCGCAAGGGCAAACCGGCTTCCAGCAAGGCCTGCTCAAACGAGAACGAGCAGCCCAACACAAAGGTCACCAGATCGGCGCGCCACAGTGCAGAAATATCGGTGGGCTGATCGACCACCTCGCCGTCGCGCCACACACGGTAGCGCGGCAAATCCGATCGAATATCGACATCGGTGCCAAGACTTGGCAATTTGGAATCACCAGGCTCGGAAACTGCCAGCAAAGGGCAAGGCTTGGGGTTACGTTGGCAGAAACGCAAGAAGTCGGTTGCCAGCGCCTCCGGCAATATGACTACATTGCCTTGCACATGGTCACTGGCCAAACCGCTGGTATGGGAATGCCAGACACCTTGGCGGATTTGTTTGCGCACGCTTTGCGCATTCTTGGCCTCATCAGGACCAAATACAGAAGCTATGGACTGCGTTACGACACTCACTTGATTTCCCCAATTCACATGTCAATTTGATGACGATGAGCGGATTGTGGAAGCCGTCATGGCCTAGCGCAAATTCAAAATATTTCGCTGCAACTATCGATTTTTTCGATAAACAGGGTTAACCCTTGGCGACTTTTTTTGGTGCATTCCCCGCACCATTTACGAAGGCAAAGGCTGACTTGACTACCGTCTCCACAGTGTGCGATGTCGGGTCGCTACGGAAGCTGGCATGGATCGGCAAGGCCTGCAATCGGGCATCACAACTGAGCAGTTTGAGACTGGAAAATCCGGTCAGGCGCTGCACGGCAGCCTTGGGCAAAAGAGCTACGCCAAAGCCCCCCTGCACCAGTTGCACCATGGCCGAAATCGACGATATGGCGTGCACCTTTTTGGGCTCCAACTGGTGTTGTCGGAACAAATCGAGCAGCGTCACATGGGGCTGAGAGCCTTTTTGAAAGGTCATCAACTCCATCTCCGCCAGTTCGTCAAGCAGGTATTTTCTTTTTTTGTGGAGTTGCGCGTTGCCGACAAACGCCATCTCCATGCTGGGCAACGCGCGGTTGCGCACCCCGTCGGCCGACGCGGGCAGCACGGCGAAAACCAGATCCACCGTGCCGCGTTGGATATGGTCCATCAGGATCGGCGTGGTCTCTACCGTCAACTCCAGCTCCAAGCCGGGTTGTTCTTGGCGCAGCTTCTCCAGCCACGGTATCAACCAGGAATGCAGCACCGACTCGATCGCACCAATGCGCATCGACACCGCCATGGGCGCCCCCGACCCCATCTCGGCCTTCACCTCGCGCTGTAGTTCCAATAGCTTTTGTGCGTAGACCAGAAAGCGCGCGCCGGCGGCGGTGAGTTTGAACTGCTTGTCGCGCCGGTCCAGCAGCAGCACGCCCAATTCTTCCTCCAGCGTGGAGATGCGGCTGGACATCGCAGACTG
>JBDTAG010000513.1:0-4203 GCA_039924745.1 Rhodoferax sp. | reverse complement strand
CGATGGACCCGTTGAGGCTCAGGCGCGGCAGGCGCTGCGCCTTGGCATTGCCCACCTGGGCGCTGGCGACCACCACATCCCGTTCGGCGCTGAACACGTCGGGGCGCTGGGCGATGGTCTGCGCTGGCACGCTTGCTACGGAAATAGGAGCGGCCTGTTTAGGATTCACGAGGGCTACAGCCAGTTTTTCCTTAAGGGTTTGCTCGGGAATGGCCGTCAACGCCACCAAGCCCTTGGTGTCGATATCGCACAGCGCGCTTTGCTGGGTCAGGCGGCTGTTGCCGTCGGCTGCACTGGCGCGCGCCATGGCGGCGACGGACGGTGCCAAGAAGCCAACCTCGGCATTGATCTCGGTCAGCCGCGCGGTCTCTTGGCGCGATGCCGCGTCGCGCTTGGCCAGCGCCAATTGCTGTTGGCAGGTAGACAAGCTGTAGTACAGATTGGCCACATCGGCCGCTACCGACACACGGGCGTCGTGCCACAGCGCTTGGGTACCCTGCACATTGGCTACCGCGGCGCTGCTGACGGCGCGGTTGGCACCCACCACATCAATTTCCCACGCGGATTGCAGACCGAGCTGCTGGGTGGTGGTCACCGGGTAGCCGGGCTGTAGGACGCCTCGGCTCGCCCCGTATTGCGCGTTGAGGTTGGGCAGCAGGGCCGCCCGCGCCGCCGCTTGCTGTGCGCGTGATGCCTCCACCCGTGACAGGGCTTGCGATATCGATGGGCTGACCGCTTCGGCCGCCGCGATCAGCTCCACCAGCAGCGGATCACCCTGTTGTTGCCACCACTGGGTCAGCACCGTGACATTGCCCTGGTGGGGCAGTGGCGCTTGCCACTGGGCGGGCGTCACCACGTCAACGTGGGTCGGTGGCATGAAGGTGGAGCAGGCCGACAGCGCCAACGCTGCGGCCAGGGGCGCCAATTTTTGAAGGGGGTGCGGAATCGTCATCATGTTGGTGTTTTTGTGCGGGTGGAACGTCGTGACAGGGACGGTGAAAGGGTGGGGCGTTTGGTGGCAGGTTTAGCCGCAGCGTGTGTTGAATGCTGGACTTCGAGCCCGCGGCGCTGAGCCTCGGCGTTGGTTAGGGCCATGGCGTAGTCCACCAATCGGTCGCAGTACACATCAAGCGCAGCGTGCGAAGCGATCAGCGAAGGGCGCACGGCATTGGTGACGTCGGTAGAGATATGCAGCATCACGCCCAATCCGCTGATGGCCATGGCCAGTCTGTGCATTTCGTCGTCTGGCTCTGCAACGCCCAAATGGCGGCCGAGCGCCGCGACCAGTGCATCTTGGGCGGGCTTGATGTGGCTGTCTACCTCTTCCTGCCAGATCCCGGTGGGCTCCAGCATTTCGCGAAAGTGCAGCTTCATGCACTGCTGTGTCAAGTGCCCCTGCTTGAGTGGCTCTATGAAGCTGCGCATCAAGATGCCCAGTGCCGCATTCAGGTTCTGGCTGGGGTTGTCAATATCTTCGGGAGGGACCGATGGGTTGCTGCGTGGATCAGTAAACACGGCTTTGTACAAACCCGCCTTGTCACCAAAGTAATAGCTGATGGAGGCAATGTTGATCTGCGCGGCCTGAGCGATTTCGCGGGTCGATGTTTTGGCAAAACCTTTTTCGGCAAACAGGGCCAGTGCGGCATCGAGCAAGCGGTTGCGCGCCTCGACGCCGTCGCTGCGCAGGGTTTTGACTGCAGTGGGTGGAGTTGTGGCCTTGGACATGGGGCGCGATGATAACCTACTTAAATCAATCGTTTGATTTAAGTCCACGCGCGGTGCAGGGTTTTGGTACAGCCCGGTTACCGGTTACTGGCTATCCAGCCATCAGCTTGTGTACCAAGTCTCCAGTGGTCGATGATTTGTACTTGCGCATGAGCCGGGCACGGTAGATCTCTACGGTACGGTGGCTAATATCCAGGGTTTTGCCGATCTGTTTGGAGGTCTGACCCTGCAACAGGTAGGCGGCAACCTCGCGTTCACGTGCCGTCAGCTCGGCCTTGACAGGCCGACGCGCGCTCAGGTCTTCAAAGCTCCAGATACCCGCTTCATGCGGTGCCTCGCGGTTCAACGCGCGGCCGGTCACGTGGCACCAAAACGCTTCGCCCTTGAGTCGCCCGTCCATGCGGCGCATGATGCGGTCGTCGGCGTAGCTTCCGTTGCGGTTCAGAATAGGAGCGATGCGCGCGCCTGTGCGCTCGAACTCGTCGGCACTGGGGTACAGCACCTGAAAGGATTGTCCGACCAACTGGTCGTGGGTGGTGCCAAACATCTCGCACAGGCGTTGGTTGCAGTCCGTGATGCTGCGGTTGCTGGAGAGTGCCAAGCCGATGGGGGCCAGGTCGAATGCCAGACGGTAATCGATAGTCATATGTTTGTGGGTCAGACCACTCGCGTAGCGATGTGCTCTGACCCCAACTGGTTAATGTTGTGCTTTACGAAAAACTACGTATACAGATAAGTAGTATCGTATGGCAGTTGAATCTTCAAAGGAGACAAAGGCGATGAACAAGATATTTCCCAGCGCGGCCGCTGCGCTTGATGGTGTTGTCAAAGACGGCCAGTTGATGGCGGTCGGTGGTTTCGGTTTGTGCGGCATACCCGAGGCGCTGATTGAGGCGCTCAAGGCCACTGGCGTCAAAGACCTGACAGTGATCTCCAACAACGCCGGTGTTGACGGTTTTGGTTTGGGCAAACTGCTGGAGACACGCCAGATCAAGAAAATGATTTCCAGCTACGTGGGTGAGAACAAGGAGTTCGAGCGCCAGTACCTGGCCGGTGAACTGGAGCTGGAATTTACCCCCCAAGGCACGCTGGCCGAGAAGCTGCGCGCCGGTGGTGCGGGCATACCTGCCTTCTTCACCAAGACTGGTGTGGGCACCATCGTTGCCGATGGCAAAGAGTTGCGCGAATTCGATGGCGAAACCTATGTGATGGAGCGCGCACTAGTGCCTGAAGTGTCCCTGGTCAAGGCACACCGTGCCGACAAATCGGGCAACCTGCAGTTCCGCCTGACGGCGCGCAACTTCAACCCGGCTGCTGCCATGGCTGGCAAGGTCTGCATCGTCGAAGTGGAAGAGATTGTGGAGACTGGAACCATGGTGCCGGACCAGGTGCATCTGCCCGGTATCTATGTGCACCGCATCGTGCTCAACGCGACACCGGAAAAGCGGATCGAGAAACGAACTATCACTGAAAAGGCGGGGGTGTAATCATGGCCTGGACTCAAGACCAAATGGCAGCGCGCGCTGCGCAAGAGTTGCAAGACGGTTTCTATGTGAATCTGGGCATTGGCATCCCCACGCTGGTGGCCAATTTCGTACCGGCCGACAAAGAGGTTTGGTTGCAATCCGAAAACGGAATGCTGGGCATTGGCCCGTTCCCCACCGAAGACGAAGTGGATGCGGACTTGATCAACGCTGGCAAGCAGACCGTGACCACGATGAAGGGTTCATCCATCTTTGGCAGCCACGACAGCTTTGCCATGATCCGTGGCGGCAAGATCAACCTGTCTATCCTGGGCGCGATGCAGGTCAGCGAAAAAGGTGACCTGGCTAACTGGATGATCCCCGGCAAGATGGTCAAGGGCATGGGTGGCGCCATGGACCTGGTGGCGGGTGTCAAGCGCGTCATCGTGCTGATGGAACACGTGGCCAAAAAGAAAGACGGCACCATCGATCTAAAAATTCTGCCCAACTGCACCTTGCCATTGACGGGCGTGGGTGTGGTGGACCGCATCATCACGGACTTGGCAGTGATGGATGTCGTGCCTCAAGGGTTGAAGTTGGTTGAACTGGCACCGGGTGTGAGCCGCGAAGATGTGCAGGCCAAGACAGGTGTGAAATTGCTCTAAACGCGCGCTGAACCCCGGGTAAGATAGCGCGAACTATTACCCGGGGGATTCATGTCCAGAGCGCTCAAATTCCTGATGTTCATCTACTTCGTGGTCTTCTTGACCACGGGTGCGTTCATGGTCATCATCGTGAACGCAGATGAGGCATCCGCCCCCTGGGTCAACTTGCTGGCGCGCAACCACGGCATCGTTTTTGTATGGCACCTGGCGTGCTGGATGACGTTGGGCATGTTCTCCAACTACTACTGGGACTTGTTCAATATGGGCCGGAGTTTGGAGTCCGTACAGGTCGAGCGCATCATCTTGCCGCTGTTGGTGTCGCCCATCGTCTTTTACCCTACTTACAACCT
>JBDTAG010000512.1:0-9245 GCA_039924745.1 Rhodoferax sp. | reverse complement strand
CATTGTGGTGCAGGCACAGCCGGTTGACGGATCGGCGCGCTGGCTACCCGATGGCGTGTCGCTGCGCAGCGCGCTGCTGTGGTTGGTGTTGGGTGCGGGTGTGTTGGCGTTGGGGGCCGTGGCCTTGTCGTTACTGCGCCAGTTGGGTGCCAAACGCTAGCGACTAGACACTAGTGATTAAATCGGCCTCTAGCCCTCGTGGAATAAAGATACCATGCTATCAATTTTGCAATCTAGCCATTACGGGTGTTCTTTGAAAAAACTAACCGCTGTTTCGATTTTTCTCTTTTTCATATGCGGATGGGGCGTGTCTCTGGCCGCCATTCCAGTCTATGGCTTCAAAGTTAAGAATACCTATCCGCATGATCAACAGGCCTTTACCGAAGGCTTATTTTTCAACGACGGGTTTTTATACGAGAGCACAGGGCTGAATGGCCGTTCAACGATCCGTAAAGTAGAGCTAGCCACCGGCAAGGTTCTTCAAAAACGGGACATTTCGTCAGTTTATTTTGGTGAGGGAATCACCGAAATCGGCGGCAACATCATCGGGCTCACTTGGCAATCGCATACTGGATTCGTCTTTGACCGCAAGTCTTTCAAACTGAAGCGCCAATTCCAGTATGACGGGGAGGGATGGGGATTGGCCAGTGACCAGCAACATGTCTATATGAGTGACGGTACATCGTTTATCCGGGTGCTGAATCCTGCCATGAAAGAAGTCAAAAGATTCCAAGTCACAGCGGATGGAGTGCCAGTCGACCGCCTCAATGAACTTGAATGGGTTGAAGGTGAACTATTCGCCAATATCTGGGGATCAGATTTGATCGCAAGGATCAACCCTGATTCGGGTTTTGTGATCGGGTGGATTGATTTGCGCACGCTGTTGGTACCCAGCATGCGAGGTACGCCATCACCCGACGCTGTACTCAATGGCATTGCTTACGATAAAAAGCAACGCAGGCTTTTCGTGACTGGTAAATTGTGGCCAAAGCTATTTGAGATTGAATTGACACCGGTTCAGGCCCAATAGCTAAATTGGCCACTAGCCCTCGTGTAATATGGCTATGCAGCTTCTTTTTTGATAGCAATTGATGCAAGACCTTGATCCTGCTATAGCTCGCGGCTCCAGTGGGTTGCGATGCGTCCTACTTCCGCCAGCACCGCTTCGTCTTCGTCACGGATGCCGGGGTGCGATGAACGGGTTTCCAGATAGGCGGTGATGACCAAAGGTGCCCTGCCCGGTGGCCAAACGATAGCCAAGTCGTTGTACTTGTCGTGCACCTTCGCAATCGATCCTGTGCCGGTTTTGTCGCCCGCGCGCCAGTCTTGCGGCAAGCCGGCGCGCAGCCGTTCTGTGCCGGTCGTGGTGGCCACCATCCAGCCAATCAGCATTTCGCGTGAAGCGACAGTTAGCCAGTCGCTGGTCAGCATAAAGGCAGTGGTGCGCGCCATCGCGGCAGGGGTGGTCGTGTCACGCAAATCCTGCCCAATGACGCGGTTCATTTGTGGCTCGTAACGGTCTAGGCGTGTGGTCGTATCACCGGTCGCGCGCAGGATGGCGGTGAATCCCGCAGGTCCGCCCAGCAGCTTCAGCAGCAGATTGGCGGCAGGGTTGTCGCTAGTGGTCTGCGCCGCCTCGGCCAGCGCGGCTACGGTCATACCGCCGAGCTGCAGTTGCTGCGTAGTAACTGGAGCGTGCGCCACCATGTCAGATTGGCCATAGGCCACCCATTGGTCCGGCTTCAACCTGCCCTGGTCGATCTCGCGCAAAACGACACCCGCTAACGGCAGCTTAAAGGTGGAGCACATGGCAAAGCGCTCGCCCATGCGATGTCCCGTGGTCTGCCCGCTGGCAGTGTCCAGCAGTGCCACACCCAGCCGACCGCCGCATTTGCGCTCCAGTTCGGCCAAAGCGTTGGTAGTGGACGCAAATGATGGGCTCAGTCGCATGGCGTGCACGCCTGCTGTTGCGGCCAGCAGGCTGGCTGATGCGATCTGCAGTGCGCGACGACGGGAGAGGTTGGTGTTGATATCCATAGTATTAACTCGCTGTGAAGAAAGACTGCATTCTTACGATTCCATGCCTTTGTACAAGCTATCATTTTTGGCATGAGTCCATACATTTACTGGGGGTCTGAATGGCGCTAAGCAGTCTGTCGTTGAATACGTTGCGGGCGTTTGACGCTTCGGCACGGCATCTGAACTTCACCCGCGCTGCAGACGAGTTGTGCGTCACCCAGGCCGCGGTCAGCCACCAGGTCAAGGCGCTGGAGGACCATATTGGCCGCGCGCTGTTTCGCCGCACCGCGCGGGGGCTGGTGTTGACGGACGAAGGCGTGGCGCTAGCGCCCACGGTGGCCGACAGCTTTGCCCGCATCGAGCGGCAACTGGATGCGTGCAAGGCGGGCGGGCCGATGGAAGTGCTGACTGTCGGCGTAGTGGGCACCTTTGCGGTGGGGTTTTTGTTGGAGCGGCTAGCGCGCTTTCGGGCTGAGTACCCGCGCATTGAATTGCGATTGCTCACCCACAACAACAAGGTCGATTTGTCAGCTGAGAGTTTGGACTATGCCATCCAGTTTGGTGATGGCGCATGGCGCAGTGTGCAGGCCGACCCTGTGATGGCGGCACCACTGTCACCGTTGTGTGCGCCCGATGTGTTGGGCCAATTGCAACACCCGGATGACTTGCGCAACCAGCGCCTGCTGCGCTCGTACCGCAGCCAAGACTGGCAAGCTTGGCTGCATGCAGCGGGTGTCAAAGGCGTGACGCCGCGCGGGCCTTTATTTGATGCGTCCGCCATCATGGTGCAGGCCGCCATGTTTGGTGAGGGTGTGGCGCTGGCGCCGCCGTGCATGTTTGTGCGCGAACTGCAGCAGGGTCGACTGGCGCAGCCATTTGATCTGTCGGTAGACGTGGGGGGTTATTGGCTCACCCGGCTGTTGTCCAAGGAGCCCACGCCCGCCATGCTGGCGTTCAGGTCGTGGTTGTTGTCGGTTGTTTAGTTAGGCCAGAAGCAGTGCCGCCAAACCCAAAACCGCAGGCACCGTTTGGATGAACAGGATGCGGATCTGCACAGTCAACGCGCCCCAAATGCCCGCGATGGCGACGCAGGCCAAGCCATAAATAGTGAACGCGCGGCCAGTGGCAGCGTCGGGCAACAAGAAGCCACACGCTAGCGCCGCCGCCAAGAAGGCGTTGTAGCAGCCTTGGTTGGACATGGCGGGCTTCATGATGACGGCCTGTTCTTTGGTCAAACCAAAAACCTTGCGGCCCCGCGTGTCAAACAACACGGTCTCCAACAGGAAGATGTAGATGTGGATGAAAAGAACGAGTCCGGCGAGAACTTTGGCGGCGAGCAACATGGCGGTGTTTCCTTGAAACAGAGGGTTGAAAAATGGTTATCAGATTGGAAAGGTCGTAGAATACATAATTACGTTATGTATTGTAGTCGCGCATGAGACAAATTAACAAGCCCCCTATTGAAGATGGCCGCAAGGCCAATGCTGCGTCCACGCAAGCCGCATTGCGCGCGGTGGGGCGCAAGCTGTTTGGCCAGTTGGGCTATGAGGCTACGTCGCTTGGTGCTATTTGTGCCGAAGCCGGTGTGACCACCGGTGCGCTGTACCACCACTTTGGCGACAAAAAAGGGCTGTTTGCTGCGGTGGCCGAAGAGCTCGATGAAGGCCTCGTCCAACTGACCGCTGCGGCACGTAGCAAAGCATTGGCGCGTGGAGCCGACCCGTGGCAGGCCTTTATGGCGGCGATCGACGTGTTTTTACAAGCCGGTTTGAATCCTGAGGGCCGACGCATTGGCTTGACCGACGCACCGGCTGTGCTGGGCGCACAGGGCTGGCTGGAGATTCGAGAGCGACATGGCTTGGGTGCCATGGTGCAAACCGTTCACACCTTACAGTCGCTGAACCTGTTGCCGCAGGGCGATGCGCGCCTGCGCGCTCGGTTGATCTTGGGCTTGCTATATGGCGCGGTCGAGGCGTTGTCGCACCAGCCTGAAGATGCCGCGCAGACCGCATTGGCTGAGACGCGTGGGTTGGTCCATGCGATGTTGAATGGTATGCAGGCTACGTTAAGTTGACAGCATGGTGGCTTTACTGCGTGGCAAGTCCCCATAGCAAAACAAGGGCCGTGCCCCACATCATGAGCGCGACAAGACCATCCAGCGCGCGCCAGATAGAGGGCTTGCCCAGCCGCTGACCCAGCCAAGAGACGGCGAGGCCCAAGCCCCCAAACCAGATCACCGAGCCTGCCGCCGCACCTGCGCCAAACGCCGCATTGCCGGGCGTGCCCCAAGCCAATGATGCAGAACCAATGAGTACCGCCGTGTCCAGCCACGCGTGGGGGTTCAGCCACGCAAACGCCAAGGCCGCCAATGTGGCCTGGCGTCGACTGATTGGCGTGGAAGATGCTGCAGATGCGGCCGTGCCTGCGAGCGAATCAACCCCTGCGTTTGGCTTGCGAAAGCGTGCAAACGCCTGCGCGCCGTAGACGAGTAGAAACACAGCACCGCCGCCAATCATCAAAGTTTTGACGGTGGCTGACAGTCCACCCAGCTGCGCCACCCCAAAGACGCCCAGCGCAATCAACACGATGTCTGACGCAATGCACAGCGCGACCGTCAACACCACATGCTGGCCTTGCAGCCCCATCCGGATGACATGCGTGTTTTGCGCACCCAGCGCCATGATCAGTGACAGGCACAGGGCGAGCCCCGCATTGAAGGCGGGGGCCAGTGGCAGAAGGTTTGCGAAGGCAGGCATAGGTTCTCAGCGGTTAGGGGTAGCAATATTCGAACTGTGCCCGTGGCCTTGGAATTTGTAAATAATTTTAAATTAAACTCACATTGCTCAAGAAATATTTAACCAATCAGGACATCAATGCTGGATGGCAAACAACTGGAGGCATTGGCTGCGGTGCTGGAGCATGGGGGCTTTGGCCCGGCGGCCTCCGCACTGAACCTGACCTTGGCCGCCGTTTCATTGCGCATCAAAAGCCTGGAGGCCACCCTAGGGCAGCGTTTGCTGGTGCGCGGCAAGCTGGTGCGGGCCACCGCGGCGGGTCAGACCTTGCTGGCCCACATCAAGCAGTTGCGCATGTTGGAGGCCGATTTATTCTCCGACAACGCGGCGTCGCAAGGCGCAAAGAAGCAGTGGCAGCGCCTCAGCGTGGCGGTCAATGCGGATTCGCTGTCGAGCTGGTTTTTGCCCGGCGTGGCCAACGCCCTTGGCCGCCACCATCTGTTGCTGGACGTGGTTATCGACGACCAAGAGCACACGCATGAAGCACTCAAGCGCGGCGATGTGGTGGCCTGCGTCAGCACGTACCCCACACCCATGCGGGGCTGTGTGGCTGATGCCCTGGGTGTGATGCGCTACCGCTGCGTGGCGGCGCCTGCGTTGGCGCGCAGGTGCCGGACCAAATCGGGCGTCGTGTCGGTGCACCGCCTGCTGGCCACGCCTGCGGTTATTTTTAACCGCAAAGACGGTTTGCAAGACCTGTTCCTGGCCCAGCACTTTGGATTGCAGGCACCGCAGTATCCACGCCATTTTGTGCCTGCAGTTGACGCCTTTGAGTGCGCACTGGCCGCTGGAATGGGTTGGGGCATGGTGTCGGATTTGCATTTGGGCGCGCGCAATGGTCGCCCGCCGTTGGTGGAGATGCTGCCCGGCAGCGCGGTGGATGTGGCGCTGTATTGGCACCACTGGGCGCGTGAGCCAGTGTCCGCCCAGCGACTGACCCAAGCGGTCAAGAACGCTGCCAAGGTGTTGGGTCAGTAGCAACGGTCAGGGCAAGAGGTGGCGTACAAAAAACGCAGTGATTTTCTGGTCCACACCATGCATTTGGCTTCGGTCAAAACCAGGTGGGTCGTTCAGCAGGTTGCCCAAAAGGCCATTGAGACCGGGTGGCAAGGGTGACAGCAGCGCACCATGGCCGCCATGGGGGATGTCGACAATGTGTTCGCAGGTGGTGCAGGCTTGCAGCACGCGGTCGCTGTGAAAGCGGGGTACCAGCCAGCGATCATTCTGTGATGTGACCAGGCCCAAGGGCACGCGGGGCGTGACCAACGACGCCATGTCGAAGTCGGCCGCGAAGGGTACGCCAGCCACCACCGCAGTGACACGCGGGTCGCTATGCGACAGCATGGTGGTGTCGCTAAAGCGGTAGCGTATCACCGCAAGCGCGACCCATTTTTTGATGCCGTCAAACATGCCACCGGTCAGATGTGTGATGAGACCGACGCAGGCCTGAAAGTCATCGACCAGGTTGGCTTCGCAATGCCGCTTGAAGCCTGCCGCAGACCAACGCCCACCCGCCATCGATAGCGCAGTGTGCCCGCCTGCCGACATGCCGTAGACGCCCACATGGTCTAGCGATAGCAAAGGCGCAAAACGCGGGTCGCGGCCTATGGCGTCAATGGCGCGCGACACCTCTTGGGGGCGTATCGCCCAGCTATTGGGGCCGGGGTTGCTGTCGTCCTTGTAGTTGTCGGCAAAGTGCTGCGGCATGGCAACCACAAAACCGGCTTGCACCAGGCTGCGCGCCAAATCGGCGTGTACCCAGGGGCTGCCACCGGAACCGTGGGATATGAAGATCAGGCGGCCATTGCCGCGTTCGGGTGTTGCCTGTTCAGCCAATAGCAGTGTGAAGGGCCCACGGGTTATGGCGGCAGCCGTTGCTTTGGTGGGGTAGTACAGCGTGACCGGGCCATCGGTATCGGTGGCGGCAATGCTGGTCAGTCCCACATCGGCCTGGGCCAAGCTACCTGTCAACGCCAGAGACACCACCAGCAACGCGCGGCGCCAAGCCGCGGGCAACACAAATCCAAATGCACACATACCTCGATCTCCTAAAAGTAAAGCCAACAGCGAAGGCTGCTTGCTGGACGGCACTGTGCCGCCCCAGATCGATGGAGTCTTGCCAAAGCCCGCAACCGCAGGTTTCGGCTGGCCGATTTCAAGAATCGGCGCTATTTTGTTTGCGAAATTCGGTGGGGGTGAGGCCGGTGGCCGCTTTGAATGCCCGATTGAACGGGCCAATGGACTGAAAGCCGGCGTCCAACGCCAGCGTCAAAACCGGCAGATCCCGCCGTTTGGGGTCCACCAGTGCACCGCGCACCGCGTCCAGCCGCAAGCCGTTGATGAAGGCATTGAAGTTGCGGTGGCCCATGCGTTGGTTGATCAGCTTGCGCAGTTTGTATTCGGGCGTATTGAGCTTGGTGGCCAAGGTCGCGAGGCTCATGTCTTCGGCGCGGTAGGCGTGCTCCACCGCCATTAGTTGCTCCAAGGCTTGGGCCAAGCGTTCTTCAGCGGGGTCGGGCGGGGGCAGGGGCTCGGCAATTTCGTCGGAGTGGATGGTGGCGTTTGCCGTTGGTGTCGGAAACAAATTGGAACTACCCAAACGCACCAGTCTGGACACCAGCACGAGCGTGATGGCCAGCAAGGCGGTCACATCCAACGTGGCGGTCAGGCCCATCAGACGGCCATGGGGTGCGTTGAGCCGCGCCGCCAGCATCGCCAAGGAATAGACCACGCCGGTCCACACGATGAAAATGCGCAGGCGGCGGCGCTCCTCTACCAAATCCGCCCGCCAGTGTTTGGCGGCTGCCACCACGGCCAGCACGGCAAATACCAAGGGCACAGCGCGCTGCACACCTGTGGTGACGGGCGCAAAGACAGACGCGCTATTGGCCAGCACCGCGCAGTTGAGTCCGCTGAGTGTGGCAGCCGCCAACCAGGCGACCCCATGCACCGGGCGCAGCGTAAACCCATCCTCAAACAGGGCCTGAACAAACATCCAGAACAGTACCGCGTTGCCCACCGATATGGCCACCCACGGCGCCTGCCATACGCGCGGGACCATTTCCTCAAACAGGGGTGTAGCGCTGATGACCTGTACACATAGCCCAGTGGCCATAGCGACACCCACGCGCGTAGCTGCCAACTGCGGTCGGTCGCGGTGCAACACGGTGGCCAACACGACCAGCAGGGCGATCAGCGCACCGCGTAGGGCGACATCTGCCAAGAGCAGCGGCAATGCGACAAGCGACCATAGAGCTTGCGGGCTCAGTTCCACTTGGTAAAAGCCAACGCGCTGAGGCCAACACCCAAGCCCCACAGCAGCCAGGTTTCGCTGACAGCATAGGGATAGAGCATGAGCACAACGCCGGTCCAGGTGAGAAAGGGCTGCGATGTTTTCTTGCCCCGGCGGAAGGCCGCCATACCCAATAAACCAAACAGAACAGCGCCAAATATGTAGGCAGGGCTGGGCAACACAAAGCCCATGGATTGCAGTGCTTTGATTTCGTTCATGCGCTATGGTAGCTGTGCGGACGCCGCGAATGTAAACGCCCAAAGTTTTTGTTCATGCCTTTGTAAATGGGTGATAGGCTGTCGTGGGACAGATATTGTTTGCGGAGGTGCCCCCATGCAAAGCATGCGTTCGTATTTTTTGTGCGCCTTGATAATGGTTTCGCCGCTGTACGTGCTCGCGCAAACCCGTACTTTGAGAATAGCCACTGGCGAATTGCCGCCTTATATGACTGCGGGGCGTAGCGACCAAGGTATTTCGCTCAGCGTGGTGCGCCGCGCCTTTGAATTGGCTGGCTATCGGGTGGACTACACATTTTTGCCCTGGTCTCGCGCGTTGGCCGAAACCCGAATCGGAAAATGGGATGCAACTGCCGCCTGGGGCAACAACCCCGAGCGCAATCCACCCTATTTGGTCAGTGACAACGTAGTTACCGAAAAATGGGTTTTCGTTTACCGAAATGCGATCAAGTTCAGCTGGGCCACGCTGGCCGACCTTAAGCCCTACCGTTTGGCGTTGATTCAGGATTACACCTACACCCCCGAAATTTGGACCATGGCCAAAGCAGGTGATTTCAAAAGCGAACGGCTACCCAATGACATTGCAGCCATCAAAATGCTGCTGTTGGAACGGTCAGATGTCGCGCCGATGGAACGCAATGTGGCCTGCGACGTGCTGCAAAAGAACTTCAGCGATGCAGAAGCTGCCAAGCTATCGGTAGACCCAAAGCAAATGACCGATAGTTTCACTTCGCATGTATTATTCCCCCGCTCTTTGGCAAAAAGCGCGGTCCGCATGGCCGACTTCAATGCGGGCTTAAAAAAACTTAGGGCCTCACCCGAATACGCCAAGATACTGGCGCAGGTTAAATGCCCATCGGGCTGGAGCACTGCCGGCGTCGGCAAGTAGCCTCGAAGCGGGAC
>JBDTAG010000511.1:0-6512 GCA_039924745.1 Rhodoferax sp. | reverse complement strand
TGGTACCGGCCTTCAGCCTGCCAGAGGCTGTGCGTTTCAACACCGCCATCAGCATCGGGGCTAAGGCCACGTTCAAAAAGCCCGACATCAAGGCCGACGATGTGGCCGTGTTGCAGTACACCGGCGGTACCACTGGCGTCTCTAAGGGTGCTGTGCTGTTGCACCGCAACGTGATTGCCAATGTGCTGCAGTCCGAGGTTTGGAACAGTCCGGTAATGGGCTCCATTCCTGCGGGTGAACAGCCAACCGGTGTTTGCGCTTTGCCGCTGTACCATATCTTCGCCTTCACCGTGGGCATGATGCTGTCCATGCGCATGGGCGGCAAGCTGATTCTGATCCCGAATCCGCGTGACATTCCGGGTGTGCTGAAGGAATTGCGCAACCACACTATCCATACCTTCCCGGCTGTAAACACGCTGTTCAACGGCTTGGCCAACCACCCTGATTTCAATACGGTGGATTGGAGCCACCTTAAGGTGTCCATCGGTGGCGGCACCGCCGTGCAGAGCGCGGTGGCCAAGCTGTGGTTTGAGAAAACCGGCTGCCCGATTTGCGAAGGTTATGGCCTGAGCGAAACCTCACCTTCAGCCAGTTGCAACGTGGTCACAGCCACCGAATACACCGGCACCATTGGCGTGCCCTTGCCCAACACCTACATGAAGCTGCTGGACGATGACGGCAACGAAGTCGCCGCCGGAGAGTCTGGCGAGATTGCCATTAAGGGCCCACAGGTCATGGCCGGTTACTGGCAACGGCCCGATGAAACCGCCAAGGTCATGACGCCCGACGGCTACTTCAAGACCGGCGATGTGGGCGTGGTCGATGCACGCGGCTTCTTCAAGATCGTGGACCGCAAGAAAGACATGATCCTCGTCAGCGGCTTCAATGTATTCCCTACCGAGTTGGAAGACGTGTTGGCCCAAATGCCGGGCGTCATGGAATGTGCATGCGTGGGCGTGGTCGATGCCAAATCGGGTGAAGCCGTCAAGCTGGTCATCGTCAAGAAGGACCCCAACATCACCGAAGCCGATGTGCGCGCCTTTTGCAAGGAAAACCTCACCGGCTACAAGCAGCCCAAGGTGATCGAGTTCCGCACTGAGCTACCCAAAACACCCGTCGGCAAAATCCTGCGCCGCGAGCTGCGCGACAAATAGCCATGCCAGTTGGTGGTGGCGCTACGGCCATCCTCAGCGCCCTGGCCGAAGAGCAGCAAGGCCTTGTTGCGCACTTGCAGAACGCACAATGCACCCGCCACGCGGGGCGCGACTATTGGTCCGGTCTATTGCACGGCAAGCCAGTGGTGTTGGCCTTGTCCCGCATGGGTAAGGTTGCTGCGGCCACCACGGCAGCGGCCCTCATCGAAAAATTTGGCGTGTCACGATTGGTTTTTACGGGTGTGGCCGGTGGTGTGGGGCCTGGCGTGTGCGTAGGCGATGTCGTGTTGGGCAGTGCATTCCTGCAGCACGACATGGACGCCTCGCCGTTGTTCCCCCGATTTGAAATCCCACTCTACGGTCAGACTTTGTTTCCTGGCGACCCGGCGTTGACTGCGCTGCTGGTGCAAGCCAGCCAGGCGGCTCTGTCACGTATGGCGCCTATGGAACTGGTGTCAGGCGCGCGCTCCGTGCATACCGGGTTGATCGCCAGTGGCGACCGTTTTGTAAGCGGCGCTGCTGAAGCGGCGCGCTTGGTTTCAGCATTACAGGACAGTGGTTACCTACCGCTGGCGGTGGAGATGGAAGGCGCGGCAGTGGCCCAAGTGTGTGCCGACTATGGTCTGCCATTTGCCGCCGTGCGGACCATTTCGGACCGGGCAGATGACACGGCGCATGTGGATTTTGCCCGCTTCGTGGTTGAAGTTGCCAGCGTGTACGCCCGTGACATCATGGGTGAACTACTGAAATTGCTATAAAAATAAGAGCGAGATATGTAGATTCCACGAGGGCTACAGGCCTATTTTGCTTAAGGAAATGCCCAAGAACCTATTTGAGCCAACCCCGCTTGCGAAAGTACCACATCGGCACTAGCGCGCTGGCAATCATGATCGCTAACGCATAGGGGTATCCCAGCGACCAATCCAGTTCGGGCATCATTTTGAAGTTCATGCCGTAAATGCTGGCGATCAGGGTGGGTGGCAGCAGCGCCACGCTGGCCACCGAAAAAATCTTGATGATCTTGTTCTGGTTGATGTTGATGAAACCAACCGTAGCGTCCATCAAGAAGTTGATCTTGTCGAACAGAAACGCCGTGTGCGAATCCAGCGAGTCGATGTCGCGCAAGATTTGGCGCGCCTCTTCAAACTGCTCGCCGTTGAGCATCTTGCTGCGCATCATGAAACTGACCGCGCGGCGGGTGTCCATCATGTTGCGCCGGATTTGCCCGTTCAAGTCTTCCTGCCGCGCAATGGCGCCCAGCACGGCACCCGCCATGGCGTCCGTCACGTCGCCAGACAAAACTTCTTTGCTGATCTTTTCGAGTTTGACGTAAATCTCTTCCAACGTATCGGCTGAATATTCAGCGTCCGCGTCGAACAACTTCAGCATGACTTCTTTGGCATCTTCGATCAGGCCCGGTGCCCGGCGCGCGCGCATGCGCAACAGGCGAAAAACGGGCACGTCTTCATCGTGAATGGAGAACAGCACGCCCTTGCTCTTGAGCTCTTCATTGACCTGATTGAGAATAAAGGCCACCCGCACCGTGCGCGGTTCATCCGCGTCGGCAATCAAGAAGTCGCTGCGGATATGCAGTTCGCCGTTGTCTTCTTCGTAAAAGCGCGCAGATTCTTCGATGTCCTCGTCCATCGCGTCTTCGGGAATGGACAGGCCGTAGTACTGCTTGACCCAGCGTTTCTCTTCAACCGTTGGTGATTCAAGGTCGACCCAAATGGGCTGGAATTGCGAGAGCTCTTCGAGCGACTCGATTTCTTCCTGAAAGAGCCGTCCGTTGACGAGCGTAAAAATATTGAGCATGGCGATTCAATCGGGATCTAATTCCAACGGTTCAACATGAACAATGGACTGTCGCTGCGGCATTCGGTCCATTGGAATCTGACCCCCATTCAGCGCTTGAGCGCAAATTATCGCACCGCGTTGGTGCGTCAAAGTGAACAAAAGCAGGCGTTTGCGCCGCGTAAATTTGTTGCACTGCGTTACTAAAAAAAGGCATTGCATTTCCTCAAGTTCGGGCGCATAGTGATTTCACAGCAATCAATTGAGATGATTTTTTGGTTTCTGTTCTCACCGCGCAATACGGTGAGATTTTTAACCCGTGAGCAACTGGAGGCTATTTATGAATTTGACGATCAGCGGTCACCATCTTGAAGTTACCCCGGCACTGCGCAGTTACGTTACGACCAAGCTAGATCGAATCATGCGACATTTTGACCAAGTGGTCGATGTGAAGGTACTTCTAACCGTTGAAAAGCAAAAGGAGAAAGAGCGACGGCAGCGTGCCGAGTGCAATATCCACGTCAAGGGCAACGATATGTTTGCCGAAAGCTCGCATGAAGACCTTTATGCGGCCGTGGATGAACTGGTGGACAAGCTGGATCGGCAAGTGGTTCGCCACAAGGACCGTCTGCAAGACCACCACCATGAAGCACCCAAGCGTTTGATGTAATCGCTTCACCGCCATTCGGCACTAGAGCAGCCGCCCTTCCTAGGGCGGCTTTTTTGTGCATAATCGCCTCACACCATGAATCGACTAGCCAGTATCCTGTCGCCTGAGCAAGTGCTCGCGCACGTTGAAGTAACCAGCAAAAAGCGTGCTTTTGAAGAAGCTGGCCTGTTGTTTGAGAACCTGCATGGCTTAAGCCGTGCGCTGGTGACCGATAGCCTATTCTCTCGGGAACGGCTGGGTTCTACCGGACTTGGGCATGGCGTCGCTATCCCACATGGTCGCATCAAAGGGCTCAAGTCGCCAATGGCGGCCGTGTTTCTTTTGGCCAACCCCATCGGTTTTGATGCCCCTGATGATGTGGTGGTCAGTCTGTTGATCTTTTTGTTAGTGCCCGAGGCCGCAACGCAAAAGCACCTGGAGATTCTGTCTGAAATTGCCGAACTGCTCAGCGACGCCGAGCTGCGCGAACGCCTCATTGCCAGCAACGACTCCTCGCAATTGCACGCCCTGATTACAGGCTGGCAATCGGCCCACGTTGTCTGAACCTCACCTCTAACCCCGCGTTGCCTTGTGAAACCCACCGCAGTCAGCGCCGACGTACTATTTGAAGAGTTCCGCGGCCGTTTGCGTTGGGAGTGGGTGGCTGGCCTTGGTGCATCCGAGCGGCGGTTTGATGAAGTCGCGGTTCGGGCCGCACGTTCTGGCGCCGACTTGGTCGGCTACTTGAACTACATCCACCCCTATCGCGTGCAGATTCTCGGCGAGCGAGAGGTCGCGTACATCAGCAATGCCACGGTGGAGGATTGTGCGCGCCGCATTTCGCGCATCGTGACGCTGGAACCCCCGGTGTTGGTGCTTGCCGATGGGCAACAAGCGCCTGAGGCCTTGTTGGCGATGTGCGAACGGGCGCAAATCCCCATGTTTGCCACCGCAGAGTCGTCCGCCTTTGTCATTGACCTGCTGCGTGCGTATCTCTCCAAACATTTCGCAGACCGTGCTGTGATGCACGGAGTGTTTATGGACATCCTGGGTCTTGGGGTGTTGATCACCGGCGAGTCTGGTCTGGGCAAGAGCGAGTTGGGTCTGGAATTGATTTCGCGCGGTAACGGTCTGGTCGCAGACGATGCGGTAGACCTGTATCGCATCAACCAAACCACGATTGAGGGCCGTTGCCCGGAGCTGCTGCAAAATCTGCTGGAGGTTCGCGGTATTGGCTTGTTGGATATTCGGGGCATTTTTGGCGAGACGGCTGTGCGCCGAAAAATGCGACTCAAGATCATTGTGCATTTGGTGCGCCGGGAAACCATGGAACGCGAGTACGAGCGCATTCCTTACGAGCCGTTGACCCAGGACATCTTGGGCATCCCCGTGCGCAAGGTGGTTATCCAGGTGGTGGCTGGCCGCAATATTGCGGTGTTGGTCGAGGCGGCGGTGCGCAATACGATCTTGCAACTGCGCGGGATCGATACCTACCAAGAGTTTGTTGAACGCCACCGCAAGGCGATGGCAGACGGAGAGTAGAAGGCGGTTCGGTGGCGACCTAGTTGCCGCTGCCGAATCCACCTACGCGTTGCTTGTCCCGGTCTATCCGGTTGGGGCATTTTTCCTTGGTGCAGTTGGCGTACAGGCTCAACGCATGGTCTGAAATGGTGAAACCCTTGGCCTTGGCGACCGCGTTCTGGCGGTTTTCAATCTCGGCGTCGTAAAACTCTTCCACCTTACCGCAGTCGAGGCAAACCAAATGGTCGTGGTGTTGCCCTTCATTGAGCTCATAGACAGCCTTGCCACTTTCGAAATGGCTGCGGCTCAAGATGCTGGCCTGTTCAAACTGGGTCAACACGCGGTACACCGTGGCCAAGCCCACATCCGAGCGGTCTTGTAGCAGGACGCGGTACACATCTTCGGCTGTCAGATGGCGCTGCGCACTGCGCTGAAACACCTCCAGTATTTTCAGACGGGGGATGGTGGCTTTGAGACCGGTGTTTTTCAGTTCATCGATGTTGGTCATGGGCATCTTTCCGCCGGGTGCGCTCAGAGGTGGGCGCGGTGCTCAACCGCTACAATCCGCTGATCATATCTCGCGTAACCACCCATGTTCGACATTCCTTGCCGTAGCCCTAAACTGACCTTGGTAGTCCTGGCCTGTGCCGGCATAGCGAGCCTCGCAGGCTGCGGGAGCTTCAATGGAGCCACCAAGAGCATCGCTGGAATCGTCTCACCGTACCGGGTCGACATCGTTCAGGGCAACGTCGTGACCAGTGAGCAACTGGCACTGGTCAAGCCTGGCATGTTGCGTGCTCAGGTGCGGGACGTGTTGGGTACTGCCCTGCTGGTCAGCATTTTTCATGCAGACCGTTGGGACTATGTGTTCACGCTCAAGCAGCAAGGCGTTATGTCGCAATCCCGAAAAGTCACCATTTTCTTCAAGGGTGATGTGGTCGACCGCATCGAAGCCGATCCACTGCCCAGCGAAGCCGAGTTTGTCGCTACGCTGAAGTCGCCGTCCTTGCCGGGCTCCATTCCCAACCTGGAAGCGTCGGAAGAGAGCCTGAAGAAATTCCCGCCACCCAAGCCCGTTGCAGCTATCGCCGTGCCCATGGCTGCGCCTGTCGAATATCCACCGCTGGAAGCTGCCCGCCCTTAGTTTTGCATCCGAAAGAATCTGCGACATGACCCAAAAAATCGCTGTGGCCGGCGCATCAGGCCGTATGGGTCAGATGCTGATTGACGCTATCCGCGTTGCAGATGACTGTAGCTTGGCAGGTGCCTTGGATATGGTTGGCAGTGCAGCGCTTGGCCAAGATGCGGGGGCTGCAGCCGGCAAACCCACTGGCATAGTGATCACATCAGATCTGCATGCAGGCTTGAAACCTTGTGATGTGTTGATTGATTTC
>JBDTAG010000510.1:0-3818 GCA_039924745.1 Rhodoferax sp. | reverse complement strand
GGTTTCGCTACTGAAGCAGCGCGATCCAGCACCGTGGCAACTGGCTTAGTGCCATCTTTACCGGCTCCGCAATTGGTGCAATGTGCGGCCGCCGCTGAATTCGGCGAACTGCAAAAAACGCAGGCCCAGTCAGCGCCTACAAACTGGTGGTTGCGTGCCTCTATCTCTTGACCGGGTTCCGGGAAGTAGCGTTTGGTAGGGTCCTGGGCCGCACCGCAAGTAGGGCAGTGGCGGTGCGAATCGCCCAGCAACCCCTTCGTGTTGCACTGCGGACAGTCCCACAGCATTTCGTAAAAAATCTCATTTTCTGCCATACCCAGATGTCCCGTCCCTTTTGGCGTGGTGCCAACTATCAGCTCATCACGACCGGGCCTCCTTTAGCTACTGCACGCTGATAGGCCGGACGTGCCACCATTCGGTTCTTGTATGCGATCAAGTTGACATACTCCGCGGTGTTGGCGCCGCGGGCCAGCGCAGCCTCTACCGCAAAACTCATTTGAAAATCTGCGATGCTAATGGCATCTCCAGCAAACCAGGTATTGCGTCCCAAATGCTCGTCAATGAAGCCCAATGCAGTCACAAGGTTGGGGTCAATCAACTTGGTCTGCACATTACCGCACAGCGCACGCGCGATGGGACGTACAAAAAATGGCATAGGCTGCTTGGGGATTGTCATGAACACTAGCTTCATCACCAACCAATTCATCAATGAGCCTTCGGCATAGTGCATCCAGAAGCGAGATTGTCCGTGGGCTGGGCTGCCCAGAGCAGGTTGCAATTGGGCCAGTTCGCCTTTGGCCTTTGCGCCGTAGCGCTCTACGATGTATTCCAAAATGGCGCCCGATTCGGCTATGGTCTCATCGCCGTCAGTGATCACCGGTGACTTGCCCAAAGGGTTGACTGCCTTCAATGCTGCCGGGGCGAGCTTGGTTTTTGGATCGCGTTGGTAACGCTTGATCTCATAGGGCAGGCCCAGCTCTTCGAGCAACCACAGCACGCGCTGTGAACGGGATGTTTCAAGGTGGTGTACGGTAATCATGCGAGGGATTATCCACAGTCCAACGCCGACCGGTCAGTCTCAGTGTCGCGCGGCACCCAATTGGGTATCCCCGTCCACCTTGTTCGGAAAGGGCGCGAACCAGGCACCGAGTACCGAAGGGATGGAGGCCGCCATCACCACCAGAAAGTAGGTTTGAAAGCCCATATGGTCCGCCAGATAGCCACTGGCCATTTGTGTGGGGATGAGCACCAGGTTCATGATCGACGTGCAATAGGCGTAGTGCGTCATGTGGTATTTGCCGGGCGATATCTGCTGCATCATGTACAGCATATTGGCTACAAAGCCAAAGGCGTAGCCTGCCTTTTCAATCGTGACCAGGGTAGCGATGACCGACAAAGAAACGGGTGCGCCTGGGGACACCAAGTAACTCAAGATGTAGAACGTGATGTGGGGCAAATTAAGGCACACGGCCATGAATACCAGGGTCTTGCGCGTCAAACCATACTTGCCGGCGAATATGCCGCCCAACATGCCAAAGGCAAGGCTCACCACAGTGCTGATAAGACCATCGATGAGCGCCTTGTCTTCCAGCAAATGCGGGCATGCTGCGCTGATGGCATTCGTCGCACACATCCCCAGGCCACCGTGCGCCATGGAGCCTTGCATAAAGAGTGGTGCTTCGAGCAGCAAGAAGCCCTCGCCCATGCGAAACAAAAACACAAACATCAGCATGCCCAGCAAATGCGGCTTCTTGATGAAATCCAGAAACTGGTCTTTGAATGTATTGACCACGGCCGCCGCATTCTTGGGACGTTCTGGAATAGAGCCCGGTGGCAGAACAAAGTAGTGGTAGGCCGCCAAAAGCGCCATGGCACCCATACTGACCGACAACGCAATGGACCATGCACTCTTTGCATCCATGCCCTTCTTTTGCAAGTATCCGGCAGCGCCCACAACCGCTGCCGTGGCAAATATGCGGCCCGCGTTCCAGAAGGCGCCCTGCAGTCCCATGAACTTACCCTGCGCCTTTTTGTCCAGCGACGTGATGTACACGCCGTCAATACAAATGTCTTGTGTGGCAGACGCAAAGGCCAGCAGCCACAGCAGCAAAATCCCCACCACAAAGTAATTGGATACCGCAAGCGAAGAGGCCCACAGGCCGAGTAAGCCCGCCATGACCAATTGCATGGCAATGACCCAAAAGCGCTTGGTCTTGAACATGTCCAGGAAGCCTGCGTACAGCGGCTTCAACGACCACATGATCCCGATGCTGGCCGTTGACGCGGTAATCTGGCTGTCACTATGACCAAGATCCTTGAACAGGGTTCCGGCGACCCATATGACCATGGCAAAGGGAATGCCCTCAGCCAGATACGCGGTGGGAACCCACGCGAACGGTGAACGCTTTGTCGTGGATGCTGGTGTCATGAGAGTCCCCGGCTTGATTTGAATGCAGTGATGAAGTCACAGTACCAGAGGGCACTGTCCTTGCCTAGGCGCTGTTGTGTCGCATAGTCCACATGGAAAAGCCCGAAGCGTTTGGTGTAGCCTGAGTTCCACTCGAAGTTGTCGAGCAAGCTCCAATAAAAATAACCACGCACGTCAACGCCGAGTTCAACGGCCCGGGCCAACGCCTTCAAATGGTCGCTCACATATTGGATGCGCTCCACATCCGCAACGCGACCATCCACGACCTGGTCCGCGTTGGCCATGCCGTTCTCCGTGATAAAGATGGGTGGTGGTGCGTACTCCCGAGAGAGCCGCACCAAATGCTGTGTCAAGGCCTCGGGATATATTTCCCACCCCATGTCGGTAAAGCCCCGCTTGCCAGGCGCCGGTTTGGGCGGCGTCTGCGTGCTGATGAAACTCCGGGTGTAAAAATTAATTCCCAGAAAATCCAACGGCTGGTGAATGAGAGTTAGATCATTGGCCTCAACCATAGGTGCGTCCGTGCCCAGGTAGTCCAGAATATCTGCAGGGTACTGTCCCCGAAAGACCGGGTCCATATACCAGCGGACATTCAGGCCATCGTCGATGCGCGCCGCCTTGCGATCCGACTCCAGCACTTCGGCGGCAAATGCCGGCGTGTGATTGAGCACGATACCCAGCGGTGCTGAGGTGACCTTGCGCATCGCTTGCACGGCGGCTCCGTGGGCCATCAGCAAATGGTGCGATACCTGCATGGCCAAGGCGCGGTTGGTTTTGCCTGGTGCAAACTGCGCAACTTCGTACCCCAAGGTCGCAACGCACCAAGGCTCGTTCAACGTCGAAATGCTGGCGACACGGTCGCCAAATCGCCGCGCGACCTCGGCTGCGTAGGCCGCAAACAGGGGCACAATTTCCCGCGACTCCCAACCACCGAACGCGTCCTGCAGCGCTGCGGGCAGGTCCCAATGGTAGAGCGTGAGGTGGGGTTTGATGCCGGCCGTATGCAAGGTATCGAGTAGGCGGCCATAGAAAGCAAATCCGGCTTCATTCCAAGCGCCGCTTCCTATCGGCTGAACCCGTGCCCAGGCCACTGAAAACCGGTAGGCGTCCAAGCCCAAACCCTGCATGAGGGCAACGTCGTCGCGGTAGCGATGGTAGTGGTCACAGGCAACGCGGATGTCCGAAGCATCATTGATGCGCCCCGGCTCGGTACAGAACGTGTCCCAGATAGAAAGGCCTTTGCCGTCCAGGTCGAAGGCGCCTTCTATCTGTGCGGCACTGGTGGCGGCGCCCCACTGAAAATCCGCGGGCAGGCTTTTGCACTGCTCTGACAAACTAACAAATGACGGACTGTTGATTTCCATAGATTTTCATTTGGCGCAGTAGGCGC
>JBDTAG010000509.1:0-7020 GCA_039924745.1 Rhodoferax sp. | reverse complement strand
GTTGGGCATCGTCTGTAGTTACTGGTTGTGGAATGCTGGCACTGCCCGCTACAGCTCTGAGAAATTGGTGGGGCCACTATTGGTCGCACTGGGGTTGATCCAGTTCGTGTACGTGGTTTATCAGGATGCGGGTGCCGAGCTGCTTGCGACGCTGGGTTCGCTATTGCGCATCACATTGGGCTTGGTGTTGCTGTATGCGGCGCTGGACCGTGGAGCCTTGGCTTCACGCAAATTGCAAAGCCGGTTCGAGCGCTTGGCCGAGCGATCACGCCAGGGCATCATGATCACCTTGGGTGATGGGAGTTTTGTGTATGCCAATCCGGCTTGTTTGGCCATTTATGGCGCACGCAGCTTGAGTGAATTGAGCGTGGCCTCGTTCGCCAGAACCATACCCAAAGCGGAGCGGTCCAGAGTAGGCGAGATTTTGCGTCGCATCCAAAATGGTCTACAAGAAGAGGCTGGCTACGAGGCTTTGCGCCACCGCGCCGACGGCACACCTCTGTGGCTGAATTTTCACTACTTTTGCACCGAGTGGGATGGCGCACATGCGGTGCAAGTGTTGATTTCGGACGACACCGCGCGCCACAAAGCCAACCAAGCGTTGATCCACCAAGCGCTGCACGACGAACTCACTGGTTTGCCGAACCGCGCGGCGTTGATCGAGAGCCTTCGGAACCGTTGTAAGCAGCAAGATCCAGCACAGCGCTTTGTGCTCGTGTTGATGAATATCGACCGTTTCAAATTGTTCAACGAAGCGCACGGCCATTCGATGGGTGACGATGTGCTGCGCGCTATGGGACAGGCTCTACGCGGCACTATGGATGCAGACTGCGAGGTCATGCGTTTGGCAGGCGATGAGTTTGCTTTGGTTTCCGCATCAAACGCAGCGCCCGACACAGCAGCGGACATGGTCGTCCACGTGCGCCAGTTGTTGGCGAAACCCTTGTCGGTATCGGGCCAAGAATTTTTTCTGGATGTCTCACTGGGCATTGCGCTGTATCCCAGCAGCGCGCGCGATGCCGATTCACTACTACGTGCCGCCAATGCGGCCATGCACGTGGCCAAGCGCACGCCCGGTACGTCTCACGTGCTGGCCGAAAAGGCGTTTGAGCGTGGATCGAGTAACGCCTTGGAGCATGAACAAGCCTTGCGTGCAGGTCTGGAACGCGCCGAATTTCATTTGGTGTACCAACCGAAGGTCGATGCCCGCTCAGGCCGCCTGACCAGCCTGGAAGCCTTGGCGCGCTGGAACCGGCCCGGGGTAGGGTTGGTGAATCCGGTCGAATTCATAGGTGCGGCGGAGCGAACTGGCCTGATCGGTGCGCTGGGCACATCCTTGTTGAAACAAGCATGCGTTCAAATTGCGCAGTGGCAAACCCAGTTTTCCCACTGCGTGCCGGTGGCGGTCAATGTGTCCCCTTTGCAGATGCTGGACCCGCGTTTTCCACAGTTGGTGGCTAATACTTTGCAGTCGTGTGGTGTTGCGCCCCAATGGTTAACGCTGGAGATCACCGAAAGCTCGGCTATGCAAAACCTGGAGCAAACCACATCGCAGGTAGAGCAATTGCACGCAATGGGCGTTCATGTCGCTATGGATGATTTTGGTACAGGCTTCTCATCGCTCAACATGCTGCGCAGCTTGCGGCTGCACACCGTCAAGATCGACCGAGGACTGATCGACCCTTTGCCTTCGCCCGATGCTGTGGCCGTCGTACGCGCTATCTGCCAATTGGCGGATGCGCTGCACCTGCACGTGGTGGCTGAAGGTGTTGAAACCTTGGCGCAGGCAGCAACAGCGCGCGATGCGGGCTGTGGTGAATTGCAAGGCTATTTGTATTCCAAACCCCTCCAATCTCAGGATGTTGGGACGTGGCTGACTCGGCTTGCAATGGATCAGGAGGCTGACACGGTGGTGGTGCCCTTGCACTCCGTTAAGCTTGGGACATGAAGAAACCCAGCAAGTCCCCCTCCAAAAGCGCCACTGGCGCGGCCAAGTCACCTCGAAAACCCGCTCGCATACCCGTACACAAGCGTCCATCCGGTGAGATTCGCTTGATCGGCGGCCACTGGAAGCGCATCAAACTCACAGTGGCAGACCGCCCCGGCCTGCGCCCCACCCCGGATCGCGTGCGCGAAACCCTGTTCAATTGGTTGGGTCAAGATCTGCACGGTCTGCGCTGTATCGATGTGTTTGCTGGTACCGGCGCATTGGGCTTTGAAGCAGCTTCACGCGGTGCTGCTGAGGTGCTGCTGGTGGAGCACGATGGTGCCTTGGTTGTGCAGTTGCAGCGCGTACAGGCGCAGTTGTTGGCACTGGAGTTGCCAGAGGCAGCCGCACCCCAAAAGCTGCAAATTGTGCGAGGCGAGGGCGTTGCTACGCTTCGCCAATTGGCGCCTGCCAGCTACCACGTGATTTTTTTGGACCCCCCGTTTGATGGTGAGCTTTACGAGCCCGCATTGGCCGCGGCCGCGCGCGCACTGGCTGTAAACGGGTCGATCTACTTGGAAGGGCCCAAAGTTTGGACCGATGCGATGCTGGAGCCACTGGGCTTGGTGGTGTACCGTCACTTGAAGGCAGGGGCAGTGCATGCCCATGTTTTGCGCGCAGCGCCGCCACCCGCTGAGGCCAGCGCTGCATAATCGCTGTCTAGCTGGGCACCATTGCCCCGGAGCTCTCGATGACAGACCCTGTGATTGCCGTATACCCCGGCACGTTCGACCCGGTTACCCTGGGTCACCAAGACCTTGTTCGCCGGGCGGCCGGTTTGTTTGGCACCGTGATCGTTGCGGTGGCAACAGCGCACCACAAAAAAACGATGTTTAGTCTAGAAGAGCGGCTAAATACTGTGCGCGAGGTGTTTCTAGCGTTTCCCAATGTGCAGGTGGAATCGTTCACCGGGTTAGTGCGCGACTTTGCGGTGGACCGTGGCGCGCGGGTCATGCTGCGTGGCGTTCGCTCGGTAACAGACTTTGATTATGAGACCCAGCTTGCCGGTATGAACCGCGCCTTAGCCCCTGATGTCGAGACGGTGTTTATGACGCCCGACGCCCGTTTCCAATACATATCCAGTACGCTGGTACGGGAAATCGCTACGCTCAGAGGCGAAGTTGCGCAGTTTGTCGCGCCGTCTGTACATGCACGGTTGATGCAAAAATTAGGAATCGTATGAAAATCTTGCTTCCGGTAGACGGTTCTGAATTGTCTTTAGACGCCGTGCGCTTTGCCATTCGTATGGTCTTGGCGGGCTTGCGTGCAGACGCGGTGCTGGCGAACGTGCAAGAGCCCGCGTCACTGTACGAGTTGTTGGTGGCGCACGATCCGGAAGTCATTAACCGGGTTGCAGAAGAAGCTGGCCTGCATACATTGGAATCGGCGAAAGCGCTACTCAATGCCGCTGGGTTGGTGTACGAGTGTGAGGTCGCCAAGGGCGACCCGGCGCACACCATTGTGGACATTGCCGAACGTTTTGCGTGTGACTTGATCGTCATGGGTGCCCGTGGCAACAGCGCCTTGCGCAGTGCCATGCTGGGTTCTGTTTCCAACGAAGTGCTGCACGCCAGTCCAGTGCCAGTGGTTATCGTTAAACCTGACGAAGTTTGAAATCGCGCCATGGCTTTGATCATTACTGACGAGTGCATCAACTGCGACGTCTGCGAACCGGAATGCCCCAACGACGCCATCTACATGGGCGTTGCAATTTATGAGATCGATCCCCATAAATGTACCGAGTGCGTTGGCCACTTTGACGAACCACAGTGTGTGCAGGTATGCCCGGTGTCTTGCATACCAGTGAACCCGGAATTTGTGGAGGACAAGGAAACTTTGTGGCAAAAGTACCGGCGTCTGCAGGAGAGCGTCGCCAGCTAGGCTGCTCGTTCTGGTTGATGCCAGATCACGCCAAAGGCGTCATTTCCCGCGTTTTTTTGGAGTCTTTTGCTTCTCGTCTGGAGAGTTGGCAACGAAGAACACTGGCTCTTTTTTCATTCTAGTGGTCTTCTTTTTAGCCTTACCCGTTGATGCGGTAGTGCTCTTTACACCCGGATTGCGGGTGGTGGTCGCTTCAGGTTTTGATGCGTCTTTCTTGGCTTGTGCTGCGGCAAGCTTGGCGTTTTCGGCATGTCGCTGGGCCTCTTCTTTCTGGCGCGCTTTGTCCAATGCAGTCACTTGTGCGGTCTCGTGCCGTGTTTTTGCATCAGACTCCGCTTTTTGTGCTGGTGTACGAGTGTCCTGTACATCGACAGCTACAGCGTTCGCACATGGTTTTTGACTGTATGCATCACCACACCGATAGACTTCTTCGGCACTAGCCCTCGTGGATATTGCATAAGTAGCTATAAAAATAATAGCAATTGACGTGAAAGTTTTCATGATGTTGTCGCTGCAGGTGGTGGCGTATGGGCGCGAGGCGGTTTGCTGGTGTGTACCAAGAGCGTCGCTTTTTCCATATCACCCGCCAGAAACGCGGGTAGTGCTTTCAGCGATCGGTCAATGCATTGTTCGATAGCAATGCGGTGGTCCAGAGAAGGTTTTTTCAGCACCCAATTTACAACCTCCGCTCTGTCACCCGGATGGCCAACACCCAGGCGTAGGCGCCAGTAGTCGCCGGTTCCCAATTGGGCATGGATATCTCGCAGGCCGTTGTGTCCGGCATGGCTGCCACCAAATTTGAGTTTGACCTGACCGGGAGCGATGTCGAGCTCGTCATGGGCGACCAGGATTTCATTTGGGGCAATCTTGAAAAATCGAGCCAAGGTCCCGACCGATCGGCCCGACAAATTCATAAACGTTTGGGGCTGCAACAGCCACACCGTCTGCCCGTTGACCGTGGTGCGTGCCACCATGCCGTGGTAGCCCTTGTCCATGTTCAGCGAAGTCTTTAGTTCGCGGGCCAATGCATCGATCCACCAAAAACCAGCGTTGTGGCGCGTGGCTTCGTATTCAGGGCCAGGGTTGCCCAAACCAACAAACAGTTTGATCATGAAAAGCAGGGAAATAAGTTGCTACGCATGGTAGGGCAAATTGGAGTAGTCGACAAACGACAACGGCCCACCGAAGTGGGCCGTTTACAGCTTACGCTGTGGGGAAGAATCAGTACCTGAAAGGCTGATTACTTCTTGGCAGCGGGGGCTTTTGCAGGGGCCTTGGCAGCAGGAGCGGCTTTGCCACCCTTACCGGCAGGAGCTTCAGCAGGTGCCTCAACAGCGACTTCAACGGCAGGCGCAACGACTGACACCAGCACGGGGTTTTCGCGACCCTTGACCAAAGCCTTGACGCCTGTAGGCAATTTGACATCGCTCAGGTGGAAGGACGTACCCTTCTTCAAATCAGTCAGGTCTACTTCGATGAATTCGGGCAGATCGGCTGGCAAGCAGATGATATTGATTTCGTTGAGCACGTGGGTGATCAGGCAATGGTCGACCTTGAAGGCAACGGATTCTTCTTGGCCCTTGAAGTGCAATGGCACTTTCATGTGCATCTTGGTGTTGGCATCAACGCGCTGGAAGTCGATGTGCAGGATCAATTGCTTGTAAGGGTGCATTTGCACGTCACGCAACAAAACCTTTGTTTCCTTGCCAGCCAGCTCCATGTCCAGAACCGACGCGTGGAATGCTTCTTTCTTGATGGCATGCCACAGTGCGTTGTGGTCCAGTTCGACCAACAACGGCTCACCGGCTCCACCGTAAACGATACCAGGTGTGCGACCCGAAATGCGGAGACGGCGGCTCGCACCCGTGCCCTGCTTAGCGCGCTCAAAAGCGACAAATTTCATAACTTACTCCTGAAGGAATCCACCGCGACCAGTGTGACTCCGGTTTAACAAAAGCGCAGAATCGCTGCCCTATGCAGCGGCGCTTGCTTTTTGTCCCGAGCAAAGCCCTTGGCAGAGCTGTGCAAGAACCTCAAAAAAGGTTCTCTTGATCCGAGAACAAACTCATGACCGAATCACCCTTGGCAATGCGCTGAATCGTCTCAGCGATCAGCGGTGCCACGGAGAGTTGGCGTATCTTTTGGCACTGCGCAGCCGCAGCACTCAAGGGAATAGTATTGGTGACCACTACTTCATCCAACGCACCACCGTTGGCAATGCGCTCAATCGCGGGGCCCGAAAAAATGGGGTGTGTGCAGTAGGCATACACCTTTTTGGCACCGCGCTCCTTGAGCACTTCGGCAGCCTTGACCAGCGTACCGGCCGTGTCAATCATGTCGTCCATGATGACGCAGTTGCGGCCATCAATTTCGCCGATCACGTGCATCACTTCGCTGACGTTGGCGCGTGGACGGCGCTTGTCGATGATGGCCAAGTCGCAGTTCAGTTGCTTGGCCAGCGCACGGGCGCGCACTACTCCACCCACATCGGGCGACACCACAATCAGGTCTTCGTAATTCTTTTGGCGCAGGTCACCCAGCAACACGGGCGACGCATAAATATTGTCGACCGGGATATCAAAAAACCCCTGAATCTGGTCGGCATGCAAGTCCATGGTCAGCACACGGTTCACGCCAACGGCTTGTAGCATATTGGCAACCACTTTGGCCGTGATGGGCACGCGGCTAGAGCGGGGGCGGCGGTCTTGACGCGCATAACCAAAGTAGGGAATCACGGCACTGATCCGTTCAGCTGATGCACGCTTGAGGGCATCAACCATGATCAGCAATTCCATCAAATTTTCGTTGGTTGGCGCGCAGGTACTTTGCACCACAAATACGTCGCGGGCCCGCACGTTTTGGTTGATCTCTACGGTGACTTCACCGTCAGAGAAGCGGCCAACGGTTGCCGCCCCAAGCGTGATGCCAAGGTGGCGGGCGATATCTGCCGCCATGCCTGGATTGGCATTGCCGGTAAAAACCATGAAATCTGGGGTTGGTGAAGCCTGCATACGGATTCCAGCGATTAGATTAGGTTTATGCCTGTACGTTGCGCGTGCTGTGACCGGATCAGTCCCGGGCAACAGATTTGGCAGGGGAAGAAGGACTCGAACCTTCGCATGCTGGAATCAAAATCCAGTGCCTTAACCAAC
>JBDTAG010000508.1:0-4217 GCA_039924745.1 Rhodoferax sp. | reverse complement strand
ATAGTAATTTGGTCGGTATGGCCCTGAACCTGCCCGCACCTTTCGCCAAGTCGGCGGATGCGCCGCTGCCGCTGCGCGTAGAGACATCTGTGGTCAAAGCTTCATTGGCTGTGGGCAGCGACGGTGTTGTGCATACACAGGATCAGTTGCAATTGGATGTGGGCAAGCTCGCCAACGTGGTGTATGTGCGTGATGCCTCTGGCCCCGAGGCCCGGGTGCTACGCGGTGCTCTGGCCGTCGGTCTGGCGGCAGATGAGTCGGCGCCTTTGCCTTCGGAAGGCGTGGTGGCAAATATCAATTTGGGTAATGTCGATATCGACGCCTGGTCCGATATTTTTTCGCATGCAGGGGGGCCGGATCTGGCGCCTGCGACTGTTGCGGCGGCCAGTAGCCCCGTAAGCCTGGGCTATTTGCCCACCAGTGTGGCCTTGCGCGCGCACGAGCTCACCGTGGGGGGGCGCAAGCTCAACAACGTGATCGTCGGAGGAGGCCGTGAAGGTCTGCTGTGGCGTGCCAATCTGGACGCGTCAGAGATCAATGGCTACGTGGAATACCGGCAATCATCGGGCACCAATGCCGGGCGTCTCTACGCGCGTTTGGCCAAGCTGACCATCGCCCAAACTACGGCGCAAGAGGTAGAAAGCGTGTTGGAGGATCAGCCTGCCAGCATTCCCGCGCTGGACATTGTTGTCGAAGACTTTGAGCTGCGAGGCAAGAAGCTGGGCCGGGTCGAGATTGATGCGGTCAATTTGGGTGCCAACACCTCAGTCGTTGCGCGCGATGCACCCCGCGAGTGGCGCCTCAACCGCTTCAACATCAGCACACCAGAGGCGGCGTTGACAGCCAGTGGCAATTGGGCCAGCGTCAATGCACAAAGTGCAACGACCGGAGCGCCGCGTACCACCAAGGACCGCAAGCGCACGGTGCTGAATTTCAAGTTGGATATCAACGACGCGGGTGAACTGCTGAACCGTTTTGGCATGAAGGGTGTGGTTCGCAAAGGCCAGGGCAAGGTCGAAGGCCAAGTCGCCTGGCTGGGATCACCGATTACGCTGGATTACCCCAGCCTCAGCGGCAATTTCAATGTCAACGTGGAGAACGGGCAGTTTTTGAAGACTGACCCCGGCATCGCCAAGCTGTTGGGGGTGTTAAGCCTTCAATCGCTGCCGCGGCGCTTGACGCTGGATTTTCGGGATGTATTTAGCGAAGGCTTTGCCTTCGACTTTTTCCGCGGCGATATCAACATCGCGCAGGGCATAGCGCACACCAACAATTTACAGATGAAAGGCGTTGCTGCCGCTGTGTTGATGGAAGGGCAGGCCGACATCGCCAAGGAAACCCAAAACATCAAGGCGGTTGTGGTACCCGAGATCAATGCGGGCAGTGCGTCGCTGGTTGCAGCCTATATCAACCCGGTCATTGGTCTGAGCACCTTCTTGGCACAACTCATTTTGCGCAAGCCGCTGATTGAAGCGGCAACTTCGGAGTTGTTGATAGACGGAACCTGGGTTGACCCGCGCGTCACCAAGGTGGACCACAAGAACCACCCAGCGCCGGCCGTTCCACTGGTGCCCGCCAGCGCACCGGTGACCCCTTAACAGGAGTTCATATGAAGATAGCGGCCATCCAAATGGTGTCCACCGGCGTTCTGGCCGAGAACCTTCAGCAGGCCCGCGGCTTGCTGGAACAGGCCGCGCGTGACGGTGCCGAGCTGGCGGTGTTACCAGAATACTTTTGCCTGATAGGCCACCGCGATGCCGACAAACTGGCCATCCAGGAAGCGTTTGGCAGTGGCCCTATCCAGAGCTTTCTGGCGGATGCTGCCCGTGCCCTGGGCTTGTGGGTGGTGGGCGGTACCTTGCCGCTGTCGGCTTCCAGTACAGATCGCGTCTACAACAGTTCGCTGGTATTCGACCCTGAAGGTGCATGCGTAGCGCGCTACGACAAGATGCACCTGTTTCGCTTTGACAACGGCGTCGAGTCCTATGACGAATCACGCGTGCTGGACCCAGGCACGCACCCCACACGCTTCGCGCTGCCGTCCAAAGATGGCCACATTTGGCAAGTGGGCCTGAGTGTTTGCTACGACCTGCGCTTCGCCGAGCTGTACCGCGGGTATGCGCAGAACGGGGTGGACTTGTTGCTGGTGCCCAGTGCCTTCACCCATACTACCGGTCAGGCGCACTGGGAAATTTTGCTGCGGGCCCGTGCCATCGAGAACCTGGCTTACGTGGCGGCTGCCGCACAGGGCGGGGAGCACCCCAACGGCCGACGCACCTGGGGTCAGTCCATGCTGATCGATCCTTGGGGTTTGATCTTGGCGCAACAGGATCAGGGTGTCGGTGTAGTGTGTGCCGAGCTAGATCCAAAAACGCTGGTCGAGCGACGCGCCCAATTGCCGGCGCTGCAGCACCGGCTGTTGTAGTTGTGCCGCGGCGTCACGGATATTGCTATGATAAGCATAGCGTATTGCGTATATTCTACGAGGGCTAGCGGTCAATTTCGTCTTGATGATAGGCTGCAGAGGGCGGCAGATCGTTGCCCCTGGCGGGCGTGCGCTGCACATCCTCCTCTGGTACTTCGGTTGGCATCTCGCCATTCTTGCGCCCTGAAAACATGGTCCACCAAATGATTCCAATGAACAATAGCCCTGCGCCCAGGGCCTCTAGAAATAACAATGACATGGTGCAGCGGCTCCTAACCTATGGGTGGATGGCTGTGATTGTAGGAAGTCTGGCGGCTTGCGGCAGCGCGCCGCTGAATGGTCCATCTGGCACGCTGCCCCGCACCGAATCTACCCGCAGCGGCGTTTCAGGAGAAGTGCCTGGCACTCTGCACCAACCCAGAGGCCAATGGGTGCCGGTAGCCTGGAGCGATTTGCCGGGTTTCGCCGATGACAACTTGTTTGAAGCCTGGAACGCATGGATCAAGAGTTGCGAGCGTCCGGGGGCGGCCTTCGTTGCGCTGTGTGCCGATGTGCGCCGCCTGAGCATTGGCAGCCCGGATGAACAACGTGCGTGGATGCAGGAGCGCTTGCAACCCTACCGTGTGGAAACCGCGCAGGGCGAGGCCACCGGTTTGCTGACCGCCTATTACGAACCCGTGCTGGAAGCCAGCCGCCTGCCCAATGCCAGTGCCCGTGTGCCGCTGTACCAGCCACCCATCGGACTGGCTCAACGCAAACCCTGGTACACCCGGCAAGAGATCGACACGCTGCCCCAGGCCCAGGCCGCCTTGCAAGGCCGTGCTATTGCCTACCTGGCAGATCCCATTGATGCACTGATGTTGCAGATACAGGGGTCTGGGCGCATCCGCATCAGCCAGCCCGACGGTAGCGAGCGCTGGGTACGCCTGGCGTATGCCGGCACGAACGACCAACCCTACCGCAGCGTAGGGCGCTGGTTGCTCGACCAAGGCTTGGTGCGCGACGCGTCTTGGCCGGGCATCAAGGCTTGGCTGGCGCAGAACCCACAACGCCAGCAGGAGCTGTTGTGGAGCAATCCGCGTGTGGTGTTTTTCCGTGAAGAGGCCATTGCCGCCCGCGACTCCAGCGAGGGGCCGCGCGGAGCCCAAGGGGTGGGGCTAACACCGGGGCGATCCGTCGCGGTGGACCCCAGCAGTATTCCCTATGGCACGCCGCTGTGGTTGTCCTCCACCGGGCCGCAGACCTCACTGCAAAAACTGGTGTTGGCGCAGGACACCGGCAGTGCCATCACCGGTTCTGTGCGGGCTGATTACTTCGTAGGTTGGGGCCCGGAGGCGGGCGATTTGGCGGGTCGTTTGCGCCAGCCGCTGCAGATGTGGGTTTTGTGGCCCAAACCGGGCAGATAACGCTACTATGATGAACGACACCGTTTCAGCCCTTTAACCATTACCGAACTTCAGGGAATACGCCATGAGCACCATGCGGGACATCGACGAGCGGACCAATCTGGCTTCCAACAGCATGTTCGAGCTGCTGCTGTTCCGACTGGGTGAGGCACCCGGCACCGACCGGCGGGAGCTGTTTGGCATCAACGTGTTCAAGGTGCGCGAGATTTTGGTGATGCCCGAGATCACCGCCATGGTCAACATGCCGCCCACCGTCATGGGTGTGGCCAATATCCGCGGCCAGATGATCACCGTCATCAACCTGTCCAAAGTGGTAGGTTGCAACCCCACCAAGGGTCTTGGCATTTTGCTGGTGACCGAATTTGCCCGTACCACGCAAGCCTTTG
>JBDTAG010000507.1:0-4777 GCA_039924745.1 Rhodoferax sp. | reverse complement strand
TTTCAAACCTTGACGCACGATGCAACCGGAGAAACACCATGACAACCGCAGCCCTGGCACTCAACCCCTTCAGCCTGATGATGGAACCCGAACTGGTTCTGCAAACCATGGAGCGCTCGCAGCAACTGCGCGGCCTGCGCCGCCACAAGCTGCGCCCGCTGGACAAGCCGCTGATCCCCTACACCAAAGAAGCCTTGGCCAACCGGGCGGCTTTTGATGCGGCAATTGATGCAGAAGATTTCGAAGCCCACGCCGAGTCGTACCTGAACTGAAAGACCTTTGGCGGGGTGGCCGTTTATGTGGTCGGGTATGCGGATAATCACCGCATCTCTATTGCACACAAAGGCAACCCATGCGCACGCTGTACCGCAACTTTGAAACCCAGGCACAGATAGACTCCCAGTACAACCCAAGTCTGGTGTTGGCGCCAACCGACCAGCCCATGCAGCATTTCACGGCCCAGGCCAATCGGGCCCGGTCTGAATTGCGTTGCATACTGGACGTGCCCTACGGCCCGACGGTGGAAGAAACCCTGGATATCTTTCCGGCCAATATCCCCAACGCGCCGGTGTTTGTATTCATCCATGGCGGCTACTGGCGCTCGTTGTCCAGCAAGGACTTCCATGGTGTCGTGTTGGGCTTGAACGCGCTTGGCATCACCGCCGTGGTGGTCAATTACGCACTGTGCCCCTTTGTCACAATCGACGAAATAACCCGGCAATGCCGCTCAGCGATGGCTTGGGTGCTGCGCAACATTGGACAGCATGGTGGTGATCCCAAGCGGGTAGCCATTGGTGGTCATTCTGCGGGTGGCCACCTGACCGCCATGTGCTTGCAGACCGAATGGGCACGCGACTACGGTCTGCCGCAAGATCCCTTCGCCGGGGCAATCGCTTTCAGCGGGCTGTTTGATCTGGAGCCGCTGCGCTACAGCTACCTGCAGCCCATGATCCAGTTGGACGAAGGCATCATCCGGCGCAATTCGCCAGCCTTCATGGCGCGTCCCTGCGCAACACCGCTGTGGATTACGTGGGGCGGCCTGGAGAGCGCCGAGTTCGCGCGCCAATCCCAGATCTACCACGATGCCTGGCAGGCCGCGGGCAATACATCGACGTTGCAGAACCATCCAGGAACCAACCACTTCACAGTCATCCACGGCTTGGAGGATTCCAACAGCGGCGTCTGCCAATGGCTGGCCCGTGTACTTAATTGCGGGCTCAGTTCCGAGCGTGGCTGATCTGCAGGCTGTCCACGCCTTCGACCTCACGCAGTTTGCGTGACAGCTCAAACAGCGAGTTGGGTTCGGGCCGGCTGCGCAGCGCCACCATCACAAAATTCCAGTGGATGGCGTGTTGGGTGGCGGAGATATTGAGCGAGCCTTCTGCGACGATGTAGCCCCATTCACGGATCGTGGTCTTGAGTACGGATTCATGCGGCTCAAAACCCGGCTTGAAGCCCAGCACCACCCCCATGGCGCGGCGCGAAGGCATGCGCACTTCAAGCTTGGGTGCCCACATCATCAGCGACAGCAGCAACAAGGTCAGCAAAATCGCTGCTGCAAAGAAGCCAAGCCCCACCAGCACACCAATCGCGCTGGATGCCCAGATAGACGCTGCCGTGGTCAGGCCGCTGATGTTGAGCCCTTCTTTCATGATGACCCCGGCACCCAGAAAACCTACACCGGTCACGATGCCCTGAATCACCCGCAGGGGGTCTATCGAAACCGGCGGATGGCTGCCGCCCCACCAAAAGCCGGTGTAGCCACACATCACCGTGAGTGCTGCCGATGCCATGCAGACAATGCCATAGGTGCGCATGCCCGCCGCCCGACCGTGGTACGAACGCTCGTAACCGAGCAGTAAACCCAAGACGAGGGCGCCTGCCAGGTACATGAAGATCAACAGGTTGACTTGAAGCACAGACTGCGACCAAAAGGACGCCAGGTAAGACGAATTCAACGACACCATCGCAAAGCTCCTCATTATTTTTGTGCTCTAGCCCTCGTGCACCATGCTTGGCTAGCTATCAATAGTAGAGCAAAATGGGTTCGACGGGTGTTGCTTTCGCAGTCGTTGGTCTATAAATCAAAAGGGTCGCCATGAAAACTACGGGCAAGGTCACCATATCAACCAAAGCGTCGGAGCAAAGTGTTCGTCTGCGGCGGTTTTATGTGGGCATAGCAGCCCATGTGATGAACCTGGCCTTCGTGCTGTTGTGTTGGGTGCTGGGTTTCTTGCCCACCGACAGCGTGATGGCGTACACGGTCATCGCCGTAGTCTTCAACGGCATCGTCTACGGCATGTTGCGCAGCGGCCTAAACCTGCGCTTCAAAGACCCCAGCCTGACCTTTCTGCAGATCGCCGTGCCAGCCATGATGGGTCTCTACATCATGTATTTCGCCGGGCTGGCGCGAGGCGCCTTTCTGTTGCTGGGGCTGGCCATGTTTTCCTTTGGCATGTTCCGCTTCAAGGCGCACGGCTTCGTGCGGTTGGCGATTTTTATATTGATGGTGTATGCCCTGCAGATTGGTTTGCTCATCCATTTCCATGCGGACGGCGCTAATCTGAAGCTAGAGTTGCTTTTGTGGTTCGCGTTCGCCATGGCGCTGGGGCAGTTCAGCTTTCTGGCGGCCATGGTGGGCAGCCTGCGCCACAAGGTGGGGGAAAAGAACCAGGCGCTGGCCAAACAAAATGCCGAGCTGGAAGTCGCGCTGCAGCGCATCAGCGATATGGCGATCCGTGATGAGTTAACCGGTGTCTACAACCGCCGCTACTTGATGGAACGTCTCACTGAGGAGACGCACCGTTGCCAGCGCAGTGGCAGTGTTTTTTGCATCTGCATGGTGGACATCGACTTCTTCAAGCGCGTCAACGATGTGTATGGCCACCTGCCCGGTGATGAGGTGCTGCGCAGCGTGGCGACTGCCGCGTCCAAGGCTTTACGGCAACTCGATTTCTTCGGACGTTACGGCGGTGAAGAATTCATCATGGTGCTGACCGACACCGCGCTAGAAGGCGCCATGGTGACCGCCGAACGCGTGCGGCAAAGGGTGGAGCAGTTGCTGTTTCCATCTATAGCCCCAGACTTGCACATCACGGTCTCCATTGGCGTGGCTGAACATGTGCGCCGCGCCGACTCTGCCGCTACCCTGCAGCGCGCTGACGATGCGCTGTATGCCGCCAAGGCAGCGGGCAGAAATCGCAGTGTCGCCGCGCCCTTGGGCGACTCACTGCACGAACCCCATTGACCCTTTCTTGCCGCCGGGCCGGGGCAGGTCAACCACGCTGATGTCCGCGCGCCGATCCAGCCGCGCATTGCCAAAGCCCGTCATCAGCGCGCGGCGCATGTCGCGCGGTGGCAGCAGGCTCAACTGGTCGAGCACATCGTCGCCAGGTTCGGGGTCGAAGCGTGTGCCCCAGTCGTGGTCGTTGCGAATCCCCTGATACAAGTCGCGCGCAATTTGGCGCGCGGCCTCTAGCGTCGGCGCGTCCACCTGGAACACATTCATGCGGTTCAAGATAGGGGCGGGTATGCCGCGCTCGTCATTGGCGGTGGTGACCCAGATCACTTGGCTGGCGTCGATGGCCACCTCGGCAAACTCGTCGGTAAAGTTGAGCGCCGTGTCATGCTCCAGCAGGCTGTACAGCGCACCCAGCGGGTCGTACTGCGCGTCGGCGCTGGCCTTGTCGATTTCGTCCACCACGATCACAGGGTTTGCATATTCGCCATCCACCAGCGCTTCAAACACCTTGCCGGGTTTGGCGCCTTTCCATTGTGACGATGAACCCGATAGCAACCAGCCTGCTGTCATCGAACTCATGGGCACCAGGCTCATGCCGGTGCCCAGCAGGTCGGCCAGCTTGCGGGCGAAATGGGTCTTGCCAATACCGGGTGGGCCGAGCAACAGCATGGGCGTGACTTCCAGCGCATCGCGGCTGTCTTGCGCCAAGGCTACGTGGCGTTTGACGTCGTCCAGCACTTCGGTGAAATTGGGTAAGGAGTTGTAGAGGCCCGCCATATCCGGCACGCCAGACGGCTTGACCGAGAAGCGCTGTGGCCCCCGCTCCAACATGCGCCGGTAGGTGGCGCGCAGGCTGTCGTGGTCGTGCTCTTGCAGCTTGGCCAGCTTGCGCTCCACCTCGTCGGGCTGGAACACGCGGCGCATCTGCGCGATCGGTAGTTGGAACAGGGAAGACTGCGGAACAAGACTGCGAGATGAATCCATGGCGGCCTCCTTTGCAATGACTGTGAACCCAATACAACTGGCTACGACTACAACGCTATTGAAGCACAGGTATCACTAGTGGCTAAGCCCATAAATGGCGGGCGTTGTAAACGCACTTCATGCCATGCGTCGTGGTGATTCTGCAGCCAAAAGAAAAGCCGCTACTAATTTAGTAGCGGCTTGTTCAGCACCGGCGAGGGCTAGCGCCTAATTTTTCATATCAAACTTAGACCAACAGCGCATTTACCCGCTTCACATACGCAGCCGGGTCTGAAGGCATGCCGCCCTCGGCCAGCAGCGCCTGGTCAAACAAAATATGGGCCAGGTCGTTGAAGTGCACCGAGCCGTCGAGCTTCTTGACCAACGCGTGTTCGGCATTGATTTCCAGCACTGGCTTCACCTCTGGCGCAGCCTGACCCGCTTGCTTGAGCATGCGTGCCAGCTGCGTGCTCATACCGTCGTCCTTGACGACCAAACACGCAGGGCTGTCCACCAGACGCGTGGTCACGCGAACGTCTTCGACCTTGTCCTTCAGTGCTTCTTTCAGCTTGG
>JBDTAG010000506.1:0-2557 GCA_039924745.1 Rhodoferax sp. | reverse complement strand
AGGAAGCGGCTTTGCAACGTGCAGCCGCCCAGTGTCCAGGTTTCCACGGCACTCGCGTCGGTTGTGGTGTCCACAGGCCTAGCCTCCTTCAATCGGTTGAAACGTTACGATGCTGTCGCCTTCGGTCAGTTCCTGCGTGGCCCGCAATGCTCGCGGCACAAACTGGCTGTTTAACGCGGTCGCTACTGCGTTCGGTATGGCGGTCTGCTGTTCAACCCATTGCGCCAGCGTGCCTGCCGTGGTGCTCTGCGGGTAGCCATTCACGTTGACCGTAATGCTCATGACAAGCCGCCTGCCAAGGCCTCTTCGACCATGGCGGGCGCAACCAGCCAGCCGTGGCGGTACAGGCCGTTGATTCGGGTGATGCCTTTCTCACGGCTCAACTGCGGCAAGTTGTCTGGAAGCGTGGGGCGCAAGTTGACCTCAGAATGCACGACACGGGCCTCGGCCAGTTCAGGGATCACGCTGTGCGCGGCACTGAGCAACTCCAACGTACTGCGCAGCGACACGGGCGAGCGGTCTTCGCTCTCGATCTCACTGGCGCCCACCACCAGCATGTCATCAGCACGCGGCACGATGTAAACGGTATGGCGCGGGTGCATCAGGCGCACGGCACGGGTGAGTTGAACCCCTGGTGCGTGTAGCCAGAACACTTCGCCGCGCACGCCGCGCACCGGCAATTGGGGGCGTGCGCCCAAGCCACGCACGTCGAACACATGGTCAAAGCGCAGGCTCTCGCCCTGTTCAGGCTGCACGAGCCGAAGGCCCCCCGCCTGCTCACGGCGAGCCGACCGCTGGGTTTGTACGCGCAGCAAGCCAGGGTCCACCGCGTGCACGGTGCTGCACCAGTGCCAGTGCGTGCCCTGTAGCGTGGCTTGCGCAGCCAAAGCTTGCATCGCCTGAACCGTGTGGATGTGGCCTTCACAGGGCAGCAACCAACTCAACGCAGGGCCTTGGATTGCGGGCTCCAAAGCCGACAACTGCTCCTTGTCCAGCAACTCGGGTTGATAAGGTGCCCCCGCCTTGGCCCGCAACAACGCCGTCACCCGCTGGGCCGCGCCTGCATCACCCCGGTGCGCCAGCAACAGGCTGCCTTGCAGGCTCAACCCCACCGGCTCGCCCAGGCCATGCACGATGGACGGCCACAGGTAGCAGGATCGCAAGCCCCACGCAAACACGCGCGCATCGGCGCACTCCAGCTCGGCCACGGGGCTGAGCATGCCCGCAGCAGTCCATGCCGCAGCCTCGGTGCCCGAGTCAGCCTTGGGCCCCGGGCCGGTGGCCGGGTCAAACACGTCCACCCGGTGTCCCGCGCGGCTCAGCTCCAGCGCCAACAAACGCCCCAACAAGCCCGCCCCTGCAATACCAATATGCATGTCTGTTCTCCGTATGAATCACCAAGCCCGGTTCAGGCTTTGCTGATGGGAATGTAGATCTCGCTACCTGCCTTTTTGAAAGTATCCGACATGCTCTGCATGCCATCGGCCAAGGCCTGCTCGTCGCTGACGCCCAGGTTCTTCGCGTATTCGCGCACCTCTTGCGTGATTTTCATCGAGCAGAACTTGGGGCCACACATGCTGCAGAAATGCGCCACCTTGGCACCATCTGCAGGCAGGGTCTCGTCGTGAAACTGCTTGGCGGTGTCCGGGTCCAGCGACAGGTTGAACTGGTCCATCCAGCGGAATTCAAAACGCGCTTTGCTCAATGCATCGTCCCGCGCCCGCACACCCGGGTGGCCCTTGGCCACATCGGCCACGTGGGCGGCGATCTTGTAGGTGATGATGCCAACCTTCACGTCTTCGCGGTCGGGCAAGCCCAAGTGCTCTTTGGGTGTGACATAGCACAGCATGGCCGTGCCAAACCAGCCAATCATGGCAGCGCCAATGCCGCTGGTGATGTGGTCGTAGCCGGGCGCGATGTCGGTGGTCAACGGGCCCAGCGTGTAGAACGGCGCCTCGTCGCAGTGCTTTAACTGCTCGGTCATATTTGCCTGCACCATGTGCATGGGCACGTGGCCGGGGCCTTCGATCATCACCTGAACGTCTTGCTGCCAAGCCTGTTTGGTGAGCTCGCCCAGGGTGCGCAGCTCGGCAAATTGGGCCTCGTCATTGGCATCGGCGCCAGAGCCGGGGCGCAGGCCATCGCCCAGCGAATAGCTCACGTCATAGGCCTTCATGATCTCGGTCATCTCATCGAAGTGGGTGTAGATGAAATTCTCTTTGTGGTGGGCAATGCACCACTTGGCCATGATGGAGCCGCCGCGCGACACGATGCCCGTCACGCGGTTGGCCGTGAGGTGGATGAAGGCCAGGCGCACGCCAGCGTGCACCGTGAAATAGTCCACGCCCTGCTCGGCCTGTTCGATCAGCGTGTCGCGAAAGATTTCCCAGGTCAGGTCTTCGGCCACGCCGCCAACCTTTTCCAACGCCTGGTAGATCGGCACGGTGCCGATGGGCACCGGCGAGTTGCGCACGATCCAGTCGCGCGTGGTGTGGATGTTTTTGCCGGTGGACAAATCCATCACCGTGTCTGCACCCCAGCGAATGGACCAGACCAG
>JBDTAG010000505.1:0-4106 GCA_039924745.1 Rhodoferax sp. | reverse complement strand
CCAGCCGACATGCTGGTCAGAGACGCACCTTGCCCCGCGTCAACTCTGCCCACAGAGACATTCAACGATGCAATCGGCAGCCCTTGTTCTGCCGGTCAGGCCCCACACGATTTTCTAGATTGAGCACGCCACCATGACTGACTCCACTGCCACTACACCCAGCGATTACCGCAGCACCTTAAACCTGCCCGACACGCCTTTCCCGATGCGCGGCGACCTGCCCAAGCGCGAGCCGGGTTGGGTCAAGACCTGGAACGAAGAAGGTTTGTACAAGCGCCTGCGCGATGCCCGCGTGGGTGCACCGTTGTTTGTATTACATGACGGTCCGCCGTATGCCAACGGCAAGCTGCACATCGGCCATGCGCTGAACAAAATCCTGAAAGACATGATCGTCAAGAGCAAGCAGCTCGGCGGTTTTGACGCGCAATACATCCCCGGTTGGGACTGCCATGGTTTGCCCATCGAAAACGCCATCGAGAAGCTGCACGGCCGCAAGCTGAGCCGTGACGACATGCAGGCCAAGAGCCGCGCGTTCGCCACCGAGCAAATCGATCAGCAGCGCGAAGATTTCAAACGCCTGGGCGTGCTGGGCGACTGGGAGCGCCCCTACCGCACCATGGACCCCGCCAACGAGGCGGGCGAGATCCGCGCGTTCAAGCGCGTCGTCGAACGGGGTTTTGTCTACCGTGGGTTGAAGCCCGTGTACTGGTGTTTTGATTGCGGCTCCAGCTTGGCCGAATTCGAAATCGAATACGCTGACAAGAAAAGCGACACGCTGGACGTGGCCTTTGAAGCGGCTGACAAGCATGCGCTTGCCTCAGCCTTTGGCTTGAGCGCCCTGCCAGCCAATGCAGCATCGGCCTTTATCGTCATCTGGACCACGACGGCGTGGACCATCCCTGCCAACCAAGCGCTGAACGCCCACCCCGAGCTGACCTACGCACTGGTCGACACGCCGCGCGGCTTGTTGGTGCTGGCCGAAGGCCTGGTGGACAAATGCCTGGAGCGTTTTGGAACAACTGGGACCGTGGTCGCCACGACCAAGGGCGAGAAGCTGGGCGGGCTGCAGTTCAAGCATCCGCTGTATGACGTGGATGCGGGTTACCAGCGCTTGGCACCGGTGTACCTGGCCGACTATGTCAGCGACTCCGATGGCACCGGCATCGTGCATTCGTCCCCTGCCTACGGTGTGGATGACTTTAACTCCTGCATCGCCCACGGTCTGAAGTACGACGACATCCTCAACCCGGTGCAAGGCGATGGCCGATACGCGGCCGAGTTGCCGCTGTTTGGTGGCCTCAACATCTGGAAGGCGTGCCCCATCGTCATCGAGGCACTGCGCGAAGCGGGCCGTTTGATGGCCACCCAGCCGATCACGCACAGCTACCCGCACTGCTGGCGCCACAAGACGCCGGTGATCTACCGCGCGGCCGCCCAGTGGTTCATCCGCATGGACGAAGGCCCTGGTGTCTTCACCAAGGACAAGGCGCCCAAGACCCTGCGCCAGTTGGCACTGGACGCTATCGAGCAAACCCAGTTCTACCCCGAAAACGGTCAGACCCGCCTGCGCGACATGATCGCCAACCGGCCCGACTGGTGCATCAGCCGCCAGCGCAGTTGGGGTGTGCCCGTGCCTTTCTTCTTGCACAAGGACAGCGGCGAGTTGCACCCCAACACCATGGCCATCATGGACCAGGCGGCCGACATCGTTGAAAAAGGCGGTATCGAGGCCTGGAGCCGCGTCACGGCGGAAGACATCCTGGGCGCGACCGACGCGCCCAACTACACCAAGAGCACCGACATTTTGGAAGTGTGGTTTGACTCCGGCAGCACCTTCCAGCACGTGCTGCGCGGTAGCCACAAAGATGCCTACGCCCGCCCACCCTTCCACACTGAAGGGCCCGAAGCCGATCTGTACCTGGAAGGCCACGACCAACACCGTGGCTGGTTCCACAGCTCGCTGCTGTTGGGCTGCGCGTTGTATGACCGCGCGCCGTACAGGGGCCTGCTGACCCACGGATTTGCCACCGACGGCCAAGGCCGCAAGATGAGCAAATCGCTGGGCAATACCGTAGAGCCGCAGACCATCACCAGCAAAATGGGTGCGGAGATCGTGCGTCTGTGGGTAGCGTCTACCGACTACTCGGGCGACCTGAACATCGACGAAAAAATCTTGGCACGCGTGGTAGACACCTATCGCCGTGTGCGAAATACCTTGAAGTTTTTGTTAGCCAATGTCAGCGACTTTGACCCGGTCAAAGACGCGGTGCCGTTAGACCAGATGCTGGAGATCGATCGCTACGCACTGAGCCGCGCGGCGCAACTGCAAGCCGATATCCTGGCGCACTTCAACGTTTACGAGTTCCACCCCGTGGTCTCAAAACTGCAAATCTATTGCAGTGAGGACCTGGGCGCGTTTTACCTGGACATCTTGAAAGACCGGCTCTACACGACGGGGGCCAATAGCCTGGCCCGCCGCTCAGCACAAACCGCGTTGTGGCAAATCACCCAGGCCATGCTGCGATGGATGGCGCCGTTCCTCAGCTTCACTGCCGAAGAGGCGTGGGCTGTGTTGGGCACCGAAGGGAAGACGCCCGAAGCCACCAAATTGTCCATCTTCCTGGATGGCTATGTGCCATTCGCAGCACCCGACCAGGCATTGTTGGCCAAATGGGCGCGCATCCGCGAGATCCGGGAAGCGGTGAACAAGGACATCGAGACCTTGCGCGCAGAAGGCCAAGTAGGCTCGTCGTTACAAGCCAATGTGTCGTTGACCGTGTCAGCAGACGACCACTTGCTGATGTCTAGTCTGGGGGATGATTTGAAATTTGTCTTCATCACATCCGCTATTGATTTAGTAGTGGGTGAGGCAATATCGGCGAGGGTTAGCGCGTCAAAAGCTATAAAGTGCGAACGCTGCTGGCACTACCGCGATGATGTGGGCGTGGATGCTGCGCACCCCACCATCTGCGGCCGCTGCACCAGCAACCTGTATGGCGCGGGCGAAACCCGGGTATTCGCATAATGGCGCGCGTTTATCGGGGCGGTAGCGCCAGCAACAGTGGCGGCCCAAGCTTGCTGCTGTGGCTTGGTTTGGCCTTCATCGTGGTATTAGCCGACCAGTTCACCAAAGTGCTCATCACCGGTTATTTCCATCAGGGCGACAGCACCTATGTGACCAGCTTCTTCAACGTGGTGCGGGCGCACAACACGGGCGCGGCCTTTTCATTCTTGGCCGGTGCCTCCGGCTGGCAACGCTGGTTCTTTACCGGCCTCGGCTGTGTCGCGGCGGGCGTGATCATTTGGATGCTGAAATCACACCCGGGCCAAAAGTTGTTTGGTTTCGCCATGGCCTGTATTTTGGGCGGCGCCATCGGCAACGTCATTGACCGCGTCGTGCACGGTTATGTGGTCGATTTTCTGGACTTCCACTGGAGCTGGATGGCACCGGTGTTTGGTGGTGGGCACTTCCCAGCCTTCAACGTGGCCGACAGCGCCATCACCATAGGCGCCATCTGCATGATTCTGGACGAGCTATTGCGCGTAAAGCGGAGCTAGTCAGCGCAATACTCTAGAACAAAAAGCCCGCAGAAAACACCTGTTCGCTCATCCAAATGTTCTGATCTGCGGTGCCCTGATAAACCGGGACACCCTTTAGAGCACCGTAGGCAAACTTCTGTGTAAGCTCAACGTAAATGGTCTTGTAGACACGGTAACGCAAACCGACTTCAACCCCGGCAGTCCAGCCATTGACCTGCCACCAGTCATTGCTGTTTGTGCAGCAGATGTTTTCGCTTTTGGGGCCCACTTGGTTGGGGTTACCCAAAATGGTGTTGTCCGCATGGGGCAACAAGATACCCGCGCCGGCGCGGCTGATGAGTTGTAAGTCACCAGGTTGTTGCTCTGGACCATGTAAATGCTGCAGCCACGCAGCATTGAGCATGATGTGGTTCAAGCCGTTGTGCAACGCGTAATCAAAGTTCTGCGCATTGAGAACCAGGTTGCTGTTGTAGGGCTGGTTGTTGATGGTTCCATTGACCGATGCGGTCTGACCATGGTCGGTGTTGTACTTGCTGTGGTCCAGAGAAAACTCCAGCGCAAAGGTT
>JBDTAG010000504.1:0-5170 GCA_039924745.1 Rhodoferax sp. | reverse complement strand
AGAGGGCGTCGGTAGCTTGTACGTACCAGGCACGGGTGGCGTGCAAGTGCCGCTGTCGTCTGTGGCCACGGTGACCGAGCGGGCTGCTCCTTTGGCTATCAACCATGTGGCGCAGTTCCCGTCCAGTACCATTTCGTTCAACCTGCCACCCGGTGTGTCTTTGGGGGAAGCGGTCGACGCCATCAAGGTCGAAGAAAAGCAACTGGCGTTACCGGCCAGTGTTGAGACTAGCTTTCAGGGCGCTGCTTTGGCATTCCAGGCTTCTTTGACCAACACCTTGCTGCTCATTTTGGCGGCCGTTATCACCATGTACATCGTGTTGGGTGTGCTGTACGAAAGCTATATCCACCCGTTGACCATTTTGTCCACACTGCCATCGGCCGGTTTAGGGGCGTTGCTGGCCTTGCTGGCTTTCAAATTGGATATGGGCATCATTGCCATCATCGGCATCGTGCTGCTGATCGGCATCGTGAAGAAAAACGCCATCATGATGATCGACTTCGCACTCGACGCGCAACGAGAAGAAGGCCTCAAACCGCGTGACGCGATCCACCAAGCCTGTTTGTTGCGTTTCAGGCCTATTCTGATGACAACTTTGGCCGCCCTGTTTGGTGCATTGCCGTTGATGCTGGGTGGCGGTATGGGTAGTGAACTGCGCCACCCGTTGGGTGTGGTCATGGTAGGTGGACTGATCGTCAGCCAGTTGCTTACCTTGTTCACGACACCTGTTATTTATCTGGGTTTTGTCGCACTGGGTGACCGGTTTCGCGGGAAGAAGGCCGAAGGTACTGGTGCGGCCTCTACTGGCAGCGCGGCATGAACCTGTCAGCACCTTTTATCCATCGACCGGTAGCCACTACGCTGCTGTCTTTGGGTTTGGCCTTGGCGGGCGCCATCGCGTTTTTCCTTTTACCCATTGCGCCGCTGCCGCAAGTTGATTTCCCCACCATTTCGGTTTCAGCGTCGCTGCCGGGTGCAAGTCCCGACACGATGGCTGCCACGGTAGCCACGCCATTGGAGCGCGCGCTAGGCAGCATTGCAGGTGTGAATGAAATCACATCATCTTCGTCATTGGGCAGTTCGCGCATCACGCTACAGTTTGACCTGAACCGCGACATTGATGGCGCCGCGCGCGATGTACAGGCCGCTATCAATGCTGCGCGCGCAATCTTGCCCACGGGTATGCCCGGCAGCCCGACGTACCGCAAGGTCAATCCCGCTGACGCGCCGGTCATGATCATTTCGTTGACCTCTGACACGCTGACGCGTGGCCAAATGTACGACGCGGCCAGCACGGTGCTGGCGCAGCGCTTGTCGCAGGTCGAAGGCATAGGGCAGGTGGCCATCGGTGGTGGTGCATTGCCCGCCGTGCGCATTGAGCTGGACCCCAATCGTTTGGCGGCCAACGGCATTGCGCTGGACAGCGTGCGTGCCGCAGTGACCGGTACCAATGCCAACAAGCCCAAGGGCTCGGTGGAAGATGCACGCCGCTACTGGCAAATCGGCGCCAATGACCAAGCGCGCACGGCAGCGGATTTTGCGCCGCTGGTCATCAGCTACCGAAACGGCGCGGCAGTGCGCTTGGGCGACGTGGCCGATGTCGTCGATTCGGTACAAGACGTGCGCAACTACGGTGCCTCCAATGGCAAGCCTGCCGTTTTGTTGATACTAACCAAGGCTCCGGGTGCCAACATCATTGAAGCCGTAGACCGTGTGCGGGCCTTGCTGCCGCAATTGCAGGCGTCGATTCCAGCGGCGATCCATACTGAGGTCGTCATGGATCGCACGCCGACCATTCGGGCGTCCATCAACGAGGTCGAGCGCGCACTGCTGATTTCTTTCGGCTTGGTCATTGTGGTGGTCTATGTGTTCTTGCGCAGCGTGCGTGCAGCGCTGTTGCCCAGCGTCGCAGTGCCGTTGTCGCTGGCCGGTACGTTTGGCGCCATGTATTTACTGGGTTACAGCGTGGACAACCTTTCGCTGATGGCCATGACGGTGGCCACCGGCTTTGTGGTAGACGATGCCATCGTCGTGCTGGAGAACATCACCCGCCACATGGAGCATGGCAAGTCTCCGCTGGAAGCGGCTTTGGCAGGCGCGCGTGAGATTGGCTTTACCGTGGTGTCGATCAGCCTTTCGTTGATTGCAGCGTTCATCCCCATCCTCTTCATGGGCGGCATCATCGGGCGATTGTTCCGCGAGTTTTCTGTCGTGTTGTCGGTTGCTATTTTGGTCTCTATGGTCGTGTCATTAACCACCACGCCCATGATGGCAGCGCTATTGCTACGCCCACGCGTCGCAGACAAAGCCCCGAGTCGCTTCGCGCGAATGGCTGCTACTGCGCAGGGCAAAGTGCAAGGCGCATACCGCCGCACTTTGCGGTGGACACTGCGGCACCAACCCGTTGCCCTGATCGCTTTGGCGGCGGTAGTTGGCGTCAATGTTTACTTGTATACGGTCATCCCGAAGGGCTTTTTCCCGCAACAAGACACCGGGCGACTGGGCGGCGGCGTGCAGGCTGACCAGGGCATTTCGTTTCAGGCCATGCAAAAGAAGTTGGACAGCTTCATGGCCATTGTCCAAGCCGACCCCGCTGTGGAAAGCGTGACCGGTTTCACCGGTGGCGGTCAGCGCAATTCGGCCAATATGTTCATCGCGCTCAAGCCTCTCAAAGAACGCAAGGTATCGGCCGATCAAGTGATTGGGCGGTTGCGATTTAAGCTCAGCCATGAGCCGGGCGCCAATTTGTATTTGGTCGCCCAGCAGGACATCCGCATTGGTGGTCGGCAGTCGAATGCAGAATACCAGTACACGCTTCAGGCCGATGAGTTAACTGATTTGCGCACCTGGGAGCCACGCATACGCCAAGCCCTATCCCAATTGCCCGAGTTGACGGACGTCAATAGCGACCAGCAAGACAAGGGCGTGCAGACATCGCTGGTGATAGACCGTGACGCAATAGCCCGTTTGGGCCTGACCATGAGCACCATCGACAACACCTTGAACAATGCGTTTGGCCAAAGGCAGGTCGGCGTCATCTACAACCCATTGAACCAATACCGTGTGGTCATGGAACTGGCGCCCAGCTATTTGCAAAGCCCCGATGGTTTGAAAAACCTGTTTTTCACGTCCAACACCGGGGCGCAAGTGCCCTTGTCCGCGTTTGCGCACATCATGCCGACGACCACGCCCTTGGCAGTGAATCACCAAAGTGGCACACCTGCGTCTACCATCAGCTTCAATTTGCCTGAAGGGGTGTCACTCTCTGAAGCAACCGACGCGGTGAACAGCGCCGTGCTGGGTCTGGGGGTGCCGGTTTCGGTGCGGGGGCGTTTTCAAGGTACGGCTAATGCATTCCAGTCATCGCTGGGAAGCCAGCCATTGCTGATACTGGCCGCGATCGTTGCGATCTACCTGGTACTTGGCATTTTGTACGAGAGCCTGATCCATCCGATCACCATTTTGTCTACGCTGCCATCTGCCGGCGTTGGGGCACTGTTGGCGCTGATGATGTTCAAGACACAGTTCACCATCATTGCGTTCATTGGCGTGGTGCTGTTGATTGGTATCGTGAAGAAGAACGCCATCATGATGATCGACTTCGCCATAGCCCGCCAAACCGCTGCTGAGCGCCAAGGCCGCGTGCTGGGCGCTGGTGCGGCCATTTACCGAGCCTGCCAGTTGCGCGTGCGCCCCATTTTGATGACGACGATGGCGGCGATCTTTGGCGCCATTCCGCTGGCGTTGGGTACCGGTGATGGTGCCGAGCTTCGCCAGCCATTGGGCATTGCCATCGTGGGCGGTTTGGTGTTGAGCCAGTTACTGACGCTGTACACCACGCCGGTTGTGTTTGTCTGCATGGACAGATTGCGTCGACGCAAACGTCTGGCCGCATCCGCAACCAACGTCCAACCCTATTCCGCGCCTGATGGCGAACCCAAGCTTGCCTAAACATTTGATGACCATGATGACCGCATTTCCATTGTTCCGTTTGACCGCATTGGCTGCTGTGCTGCTGGCCGGTTGTGCCGTTACCAAGGTTGATCCGCCAGCGCCGACCACCGCCCCGACTCAGTTCAAAGAAACCGGGCTGTGGCAACACGCACCCACCGTGCAGACTGCAGTACCGGACGATTGGTGGAAGCTGTTTAACGATCCCGTGCTGGACGATCTGCAGGGCAAGTTGGTTCTGGGCAATGAAAACCTCAAGGCGGCGATTGCCCAGGTCGCGCAGGCACGCGCCAGCCTGGACGCCAGCCGCGCCGCACAGTCACCCACGTTGGGGGCAGGGCTATCGGCCACGCGCAGTGCCAATCCAAGCGGGGCGGCCAACAGCAACACCAATGCCACCAGCAGCAACATCAGCAGCAGCAACTCCCCTAACGACAGCATCAGCTTGAGCGCCAACGCGAGCTGGGAGATCGACTTGTGGGGCCGCTTGGCACAGGCTAGCAGCGCCAGTGAAGCCCGCTTGCAAGCCAGTGAGGACGATTTAGCGTCTGCACAGTTGTCAGCGCAAGCATTGCTGGCCCAAAGCTATTTTTCCATGCGTTCTTACGAGGCACAACAAGCACTGTACGAACGTAATTTGGACGCGTATACACGTTCGTTGATATTGACGCAGGCGCGTTATGACGCCGGTGTAGTAGGGCGTACTGACGTATTGCAGGCGCAAACCCAACTCAAAAGCGCGCAGGCGCAATTAGCCGATGCTGTAGCGCAACGGGCGCAAATGGAGCACGCCATAGCCGTGCTTTTGGGCCAGGCGCCTTCCAGCTTTGCGGTCGCGCGCACGAACGCGTTGCCCGACACGCCGGGCGTTCCCGTGCTGTTGCCCAGCACATTGTTGCAACGCCGCCCCGATATTGCCGCTGCCGAACGGCGCGTAGCCGCCGCCTATGGACAGATCGGTGTGGCCGATGCTGCTTTCTTTCCATCGCTAACGCTGTCGGCCAACGCGGGCTACCGCGGCTCCAGCCTCAGCAATTTGATCAGCGCGCCCAACCTTTTTTGGTCTATCGGCCCGTCGCTTGCGCAAGGCTTGCTGGATGGTGGTGCCCGCAAAGCCGCCAGCGCTCAGGCCCGTGCCAGCGCTGACCAGGCCACTGCCACCTATAGGCAGACCGTGTTGACAGCTTTGCAAGAGGTGGAAGACAACTTGGTGCTCGCC
>JBDTAG010000503.1:0-4294 GCA_039924745.1 Rhodoferax sp. | reverse complement strand
ACGGACCTGTTGTGGTAGCGCCTTTGGGTCTTGCGGGCGATGAGCAGGCCGATTTGTCGGTGCATGGCGGTCTGGATAAAGCGGTCTATGCGTATCCGTCAGAACACTATGCTTTTTGGCAAACCGCGCGCAACGAGGCGGGCTTGAGCGATATTGATACCCAGCTCAAATTTGGCTCCATAGGCGAAAACTTGAGTTTGAAAGGCCTGCTGGAATCCGACGTTTGGGTCGGTGATGTTCTGCGTTTTACCAATTGCGTTCTTCGGGTGGAGCAACCCCGCGAGCCGTGCTACAAATTCAACGCAGCCATGGGTTTCAACACAGCAGTCAGGGCCATGGCGCAAAGTGGTTTTTGTGGCTTCTATCTGTCGGTGGATACGCCCGGCACGGTGCAGGCGGGCGAAGCGTTTGAGTTAGTGCCAGGTCCGCGCCACCTCAGCATTCCGCAGCGCTTTCAGGCCAAGATGTTCAAGCACATGCGCTGAGGCAGCGTTAGGCTTGCACGGCCAACTGCGTCTGCGTACCCAGCCCATCAATCCCCAAATGCATAGTCTGGCCTGCACGCAGGTATACCGGTGGTTTTTGGCCCATGCCCACACCCGGTGGCGTGCCGGTTGAGATGACGTCCCCGCTTTGCAAACTCATGAACCGGCTCAGATAGCTGATTAGAAACGGCACCTGATAGACCATGGTCGCGGTCGATCCCGTCTGGAAACGTTTGCCGTCCACGTCCAGCCACATCTGCAGTGCTTGTGGATTGGGCACTTCATCGGCGGTGACCAACCACGGGCCCATGGGGCCAAAGGTGTCGCATCCCTTGCCCTTGTCCCACGTGCCGCTGCGTTCTATCTGGTATTCCCGTTCTGACACATCGTTGACGATGCAATAGCCTGCAACATGCGCCATTGCATCAGCCTCTGCGATGTAGCTGCCACCTTGGCCGATCACTACTCCGAGCTCCACTTCCCAGTCGGTCTTGACCGAACCGCGTGGAATGTGTACCGCATCGTCAGGTCCGCAAATGGCGCTTGTCCATTTGTTGAAAACCACCGGTTCCGGTGGCACCTGCATACCAGCTTCGGCCGCATGGTCGGAGTAGTTCAATCCAATGCAGATCATCTTGCCCGTGCGGGCCACACATGGGCCCAAACGCAGGCCTTTTTGTGGTGTGCCAGGCACGAGGGGCAGACTGTTGAGGTCTAGTGCCCTGAGCCTTGCCAGTTGATTGGGCAGTAGCGCGTTGCCTGCAAGATCAGGGATCACAGCAGACAGATCACGCACGTGTCCTTGTGCATCCAGTACACCGGGCTTTTCTTGGCCTGCTGGCCCGTATCGGAGGAGTTTCATGTTGATCGTGCTTCAAAAAAGTGAATGACTGCCAACCCAACGTAAAAACGCGGCCTAGGCCGCGCTTTGTGTGCTCAATGCGTTCCCGCATATCGGGTTTTACTCGATCTTGGCTTTGGCGCGCAGTTCAGCTTGGAACTTGCCAATCTTTTGCTGTTGCAACTGTTGTGCGATTTGTGCCTTCACATCTTCAAACTTGGGCAACTGGGCATCACGGATGTCATCCAGACGGATGATGTGGTAACCGAATTGGGTCTTGACCGGTGTTTCGGTCATCTTGCCCTTGGTCAGACCAGACAGGGCTTCAGAGAATTCCTTGACATAGCTGCCAGGGTTAGCCCAACCCAAATCGCCACCTTTGGCTGCGGAACCAGGGTCCTTGGATTGCTTCTTGGCGATTTCATCAAATTTGCCACCTTTTTTCAGCTTGGCAATGATGGCTTTGGCTTCGTCTTCGGTTTCCACCAAGATGTGGCGTGCTTCGTATTCTTTGCCAGAATTCTGGGCCGCGAACTTGTCGTATTCGGCTTTGATTTCTTCGTCGGTGACAGGGTTTTTCTTCTGGTAATCCGCGAACAGTTCGCGGATCAGAATGGCTTGACGAGCCAGTTCCATTTGTGTCTTGAAATCTTCCGTGGCGTCCAGGCCGCGCACTTGGGCTTCTTGCATGAAGATTTCGCGGGCGATTACTTCATCTTTCAACTGGCCTTGCATTTCAGGCGTCACGGGGCGACCCGAGCGCTTGACTTGCTCTTCCAGCGCATCGACGCGGGATTTTGGAATGGCTTTGCCATTGACGATGGCCACGTTCTGGGCCATGGCCGCAGGAGCAAACGCTGCCAACAAGGTAGCAGTTGCGATTGCGGTCAAAATTAACTTCTTCATGCGTTTTCCTTCAGGGATACAAATCAATGGGATACCAATACGGGGTGTCAAACGGGTGGATCGTTTGGCGGGTTTTCGGTCTCAATGGCCAAGGCATGCAGGCCCTGATCGATGAAATCTTGCAGCGCATCATACACAAGCCTGTGACGAGCCACCCTGTTCAAACCTGTAAACAAGTGTGAAGCCACCCGAACACGGAAATGCGTGCCAAATCCGGAGCCGTTTGCTCCGGCATGGCCGGCGTGCTGGTAACTCTCGTCGGCGACCTCCAGCCAGGTTGGGGCCAGTCGCTGGACCAGCCGTGCTTCCAGTTGGGCTGCGGTAGGGCCATTGGTCATGGCGAGCCCTCCTTTTCACTTGTCTCATTGTCTCGGATATGGGGCGCGATGTAGATACCCTGACCTATCAGGAAGGCCAGTGGGAAAACATAACCCCATAGTTTGAAGCTCACCCATGCCTCAGTGCTGAAATTCAACACCACATAGGTGTTGGTAATTGCCATGAATGCTGCATAGAACACCCAGGCTACATTGAGCCGGTGCCAAATCGCATCCGGTAGATCCAATTGGCTACCAAGCAACAATTTGAGGAAGTTTTTGCGCATGCCCCAAACGGCAACTGCCAAAGCGATGGACATGACCGTGTACAAAACGGTTGGTTTCCATTTGATAAAACGGTCGTCGTGCAGGACCAGCGTGAGCGTTCCAAACAACAGGATCAACACCAGAGTGACTTTGTGCATGGCTTGAAGTTTGCGGTCTATGCCGTAAATCAGAGCCATTTGCAGAACGGTCGCACCCATAAGTACTGCGGTGCCTACATAGATGTCATATACCTTGTATGCACCAAAGAAAAGCAGGATGGGGAAGAAGTCGATCAGTATTTTCATTCAGGGCTGAAGTGTAACGAAGCCGAGTTCATGCAATAGCGCAGGCCAGTGTCAGTGGGGCCGTCGTCAAACAAATGGCCCAAATGGGCGCCGCAGTGGCCGCACAGTGCTTCGGTGCGCACCATGCCAAGGCTACGGTCGGTGTGTGTGACTACGGCACCGTCGGAAATAGCTTTGTCAAAGCTGGGCCAGCCGCAGTGGGCATCAAATTTGGTGTCAGACGTGAACAGCGGGGTGTTGCAGCAGATGCAAATGTAAGTGCCGTCTTTGAAGTTGTCGGCGTATTTGCCGGTGAAGGGCCGTTCAGTGGCGGCCTGGCGTGTCACTTCGAAGGCGCGGGGCTCAGCGCCTTTTTCCGCCAGCAGCGCTTTCCACTCGGCGTCGGTTTTTGAAACGGGGTAGCTCATGAAATGGCCTCTCTGACTCTAAATGGATCGGGGTTTGTGGGGGTTAGGAGCTGCAGCTAATGGAAATGCCGCTCGCCCATTCGGGTGGAAAATCTGCAAAAAGTTCCAATTCCGGTTGCTCGTCATACGGATGCTCTAGCGCTTGCTGCAATTGTGCAACGACTGAGAAGTCTTTGTTCTTGGCGGCCTGTATGGCCAATTCGCCCAAATGATTGCGTAGCACGTATTTTGGATTGGTCTTCAGCATCAAATCAGCCGCTAGCCCTCGTGCAATATGAGATAGTCGCTCTGAATATCGTAGCAACCAATCATCTATGGCGACCCGATCCAGAAACAGGTCGCGCACCGAATGGTCTTGTGCTCCGGGCTCAAGATCCCGGTTTTTGACCCAGTGGCTCAGGTGGCGCCAGAAGATGCTGTAGTCAACGCGATCGACCGACATCAGACGTAGCAAGTCTTCGACCAAATCCTGCTGGCCATCTTGCACGGTCGGAAAACCCAGTTTGGCTGCCATGCAGGCGTCCTGCGCCAGGGGGAAGTCCGTCTTAAAGGTTTCCAGTGCGGCAATTGCCAATTCCTGTTCGCCAATAAGCGGCATCAGGGCTTGGCCCAGGCAATACAGGTTCCAGTAAGCGACATTGGGCTGTTTGTAAAAGGCGTAGCGGCCCTGGTTGTCAGAGTGGTTGCAAATATGGCCAGGGTCAAAGGCATCCAAAAACTGGAATGGGCCATAGTCGATGGTCAGTCCCAAGATGCTCATGTTGTC
>JBDTAG010000502.1:0-4832 GCA_039924745.1 Rhodoferax sp. | reverse complement strand
CAGCGTTTCAAGACCGATGGCTTCACCCACCTGCCGCCCATGCGCGCGCTAGGCGAGATGTGGATGCAGCCGCCTTCGGCCACCTCAACCGCAAAGGGTCACGCGGGCCCCATGGATGCGACCAACGCCGCCACCGCCTGTGGCTATGTGTTGGGGGCCGAATTGCGCGCGTGTGGTGTTGACCTGAGCTTTACCCCTGTGTTGGACCTGGACTATGGTGGCAGCAGTGTCATCGGCGACCGCGCCTTCGCCCGCGACCCGCGCGTAGTCAGCTTGCTCGCCAAGAGCCTGATGCAGGGCTTGTTGCAAAGCGGCATGGCCAATTGCGGCAAACATTTCCCAGGCCACGGCTTCGTCACCGCTGATTCGCACAGCGCTATTCCTGTTGACAAACGCAGCCTCAAAGCCATCTTGGCCGACGACGCCGCGCCCTATCGCTGGCTCAATACGGTGACCGGCAGTGTGATGCCTGCCCATGTGATCTATCCCAAGGTGGATGCGCGCCCGGCTGGGTTTTCCAGCACCTGGTTGAACGACATCCTGCGTGGCCAGTTAGGCTTTGGCGGCGCCATCTTCAGTGACGATTTGTCCATGGCCGGGGCGCGGCAATTGGACGGGCACAGCCTGAGCTATACGCAGGCCGCATTGGCCGCGCTGACCGCCGGTTGCGACATGGTGCTGCTGTGCAACCAGTCGCTGGTCAGCAGCGAGGGCGGTGGCGGCGCCATTGACGAATTGATCGCCGGGCTGACCGAGGCGCAGGTCAAAGGCCAATGGCAGGCCAGCGACGCCAGTGAAATGCGCCGTCGCGCATTGCTGCCCACCACACCCGCTGTGGAATGGAATGCACTGATGGTGCAGCCCGCCTACATGCACGCGCTGGACTGGATTGCTTGAGTTGCGTCTTCGACACAGCCAGCGCGGCCCTGCCATATGGTGGGCACTGGCCTTCACCACGTTCACACTGGGCGTGCAGTGGTTGCCAGGCATCCCGCAAAGCTGGCCATTCGACCGCAGCGTGTATGGGGCTGGCGCGTGGTGGCAATTGCTAACCGCGCAGTGGGTGCATTGGACGAGCTTGCACGCAGCTGTCAACGTACTTGGATTCACCGTCTTACTGCTCGCCTTTCAGCAATTGGTGGCTGGGCGACTGCAAGCAGTGGCCTTGCTGGGTGGGTATGCAGGCGTGGCGCTGGTCGTTGCGTTCGATGCCAATTGCGCGCATTACGCGGGTGCGTCGGGTGCATTGCATGGTTTGTTGGCTGGTAGTGCGGTGGCCTTGTTGCTGCCATCGGTGACAACACCGCACACCGTGGTAGCCCCACACGTACGGACCCAGTGGCTGGGTGGTTGGGTGCTGTTGGGCTTGGCGATCAAGCTATGGGTGCAGCATGGTGTAGCAAACCCTTCTATTCCTGGTTGGCTGGGTTTTGCAACCTACTACCCCGCCCACGAAGCGGGCGCTGTAGGTGGCCTAATCGCTGTGCTGCTGGCGCGCGGGTTTCAGTTGGGTTATCGGGCGGCGGGCCCAAGCAGCAGACCCTAGCAACATCAGGCCTGCGGCCACGTCCAGCCAATCCAAAGAACCGCCACCACCACCGCTTGGCGCCGTGGCAATAGGTGTGACGGTCAGAGGCGGAGTGACAACGGGTGGCGGCGTAATTGGCACAACGGGTGCAACCGGTATTGCAGTCGTGACCGAAATTTTGACCGAGATGCTGGCGCCCAACATAGCGCCATCGGTGGGTTGGATCACAAACGTATAGTCTCCGGCGGGGCCTGCTTTCTGCCACCTGAAAGTGCCGGTGACCGCATCGAAGCTCGCGCCTGCGGGCAAGCCGCTGCCTATGAAAGCAACCTCATCGCCATCCGCATCCGTGGCCGCGGCGGTGAATTGCAGATCTCCACCGGGCAGAACATACTGCGTTGGCAGAGCAACCATTACCGGTGCAGCATTGGCTATACCCTGGGCCTGTAGCAACATATGTACAGCATTGAAAGCATCGAGAAGGCCAGCTCCGCAGTCAGTGCGTGTTGCGCACAACGACCCTGCGGCATAGGGGCGCGCAGAACGCATGATGATGCTTTGTACTTCAGCTGGGGTGATGCTGGGCTTGAGCTGCACGAGCAACGCGGCCACACCCGCAACCTGGGGCGCGGCGAAACTGGTGCCCGACTTCGAGTCATAGCTGTCGGCCGCGGGTACCGTGGCGCCTGTGTTGCCCGTGGTGTAGATGTTGTTGCCCATCGCGCTGATACTGGTACCGGGGCCGATATTGGCGTAATCGGCATTGGCGCCTAAAGAAGTATGGGCCGTGACCGCGATCACCCCTTCGCAATTGGCGGGTTGCGTGATGGTGGTGTATGAGGAATCGTTGCCTGTAGAGACGACGACGATGGTGCCCAAATTGCGCACCGCGGTGATGGCGGCCTGGTAGGTTGGCGAGCAGGCGTCGCTGCGACCAAAACTCATATTGATCACACGGGCTGGGTTGGGGTTGGCCGGCACGCCTGGCACGGCCAAGCCTGCGGCCCACTGTATTGCCGCCGTGGTGTCTGATGTGTAGCCCCCGCACACGCCCAGCACGCGTAGTGGCAGGATCTTGGCGCGGTAGGCAATGCCAATAACGCCCGTGTTGTTGTTGCCAACGGCACCGATGATGCCGGCAACATGTGTGCCGTGCCACGAAGAGTTTTCGACATCGCACTGGCTGGTTTGTGTGTTGTTCCAGTCACCTGGATCTTGGGCATCGGCGTCACGTCCGTTGCCGTCGTTGGCGGTGGTGAAGTCGTTGTAACCGTCTGCGCTGATGAAGTCGTATCCCCCCACGATATTGGCCGCCAGGTCCGCATGCGGGCGGTAGCCGGTGTCCAGCACCGCCACCGTCACGCCCGCGCCGCTTACCGGCACCCCGCCCACGCTGCGTCCCCATGCATTGGGTAGGTTCGCTCCGCCGGGTACGGCGTAGGGCGATTGCAGGTTGCCTTGTTGGGCCGCGTAAAAAGTGTCGTTGGGCACAAAGTGGGGGTACACCTTTTCGTCTACTTCGGCGTATTCCACGCGCGGGTCTTGCGCCACGGTCTGGGCAAAAACGCTCAGTTCGGCATGCGTCATCGTCTGGCTTGTGCGCGCCACGTGGGTGGTGCTGCTGATCGACTTCAGATACGCCAGCGTCGTGTGCCCTTTACCAGTGATGGAAAACGTGTTCAGAGCCAGCACGCGGTCCTGTGCCCACGCAACGCTCTGCGCGCTGTTCTTGGCGTTTGCGCTGCTGCTGTCTTTGAATTTGATGATGAGGCGGTCCATGCGCTGCTGCGAACCAAGTTGTTCTGCCCTGCGCTGCGCCTGAACCGACGACTTGATGGCGGTTGCCGGGTTTGGGGTCTGGGCCAGCGCATAAAGCGAAGCGCTGGCCGCTGCAACCGCGGTGGCTACAAGCGCGCCATACCGAATTTTTCGAATACCTGTCATGTGCAAATCCATGTTGTGCCTTTAGTTGGCTTTTTCTTTTTCGTCGATCTCGACCCGGGCAACAGAAGGCAGTGCGCGCAGGCGTTGCAATACTGCGCTGGGGTCTTGGTTGACCGGCAGTTGCAGTGCGTACACATGGCTGTTGGAAGTGACAGATGCAATGAATTGCACAGGCAATTGAGCCTGTGCCTGCAAAGTGCTCACAAAGGCGGGGTCGGCAAAGGGCACAGCCTCTTTGAACTGCACAATGACGCGCAAACTGACCATGCTCGCGGGGGGCATGTTCGCCACGATATTGGGCGGCGGCAGAGCAGGGGGTGGGCGGTAACCGGTGTCACGTGCGCACGCCAACAGCCCTACTGTGCACAGGCACAGGGCAACAATAGTACGAATGTTCATGGGATATCTTTCAGGGCGAGCGGTGCAGGCGTGATCCCTTGAGCGCGGCAATCTGGTCTTGGGTGGCGGAGTCCAGCACGGGGTTGCGCGCCAAGAGCTTGGCTTGTGTCAGCAGCGTGCGCAATTGCTCGACATCGGTGACGGAAGGTGCGACTTTGATTTGTGACAAAGCGGCCTGCGTATTGCCACCTTGGATCAACGCGGCAACCTTGGTGGCCCAAACATGGGGACGGGACGTGGGGAATCCTTTGGAGGGGGCATTTGTTGCATGCCATTGTGGCACATAGCCCTCGTGAAGTGTGCTTAAGTAGCTATCAAAACAATAGCAAAATTGCGCTATGCTTACAGCATGCAAGCTGAAGACCTATCCCTGTTAGTGACCCGCCAAATGCCGTTTGGCAAATACCAAGGCCGTTTGATCGCCGACCTGCCGGGAGATTATTTGAACTGGTTTGCCCGCACGGGCTTCCCCAAGGGCGAGATTGGGCGGTTGCTGGCCTTGATGCATGAGATTGACCACAACGGTTTGTCGGACCTGCTCACGCCTTTGCGCGGTGGTTAAGGCCAAACAGGCATCCATTGCGATTCACCACGGCAGCGTTTCAAACCGCTCCACCAAATAGTCCAACAACGCACGCACTGCCGGCGACAGGTTTCTGCGTGATGGGTACAGCGCATAAATCGTTACCACTGGCGCCTGCCAATCGGGCAATACTGCGCTCAATTCGCCGGTCGCTACAACGGGGTTCACCAAATAAGTGGGCAACATGGCAATGCCGCCGCCAGCCATCGCGGCTTTCAACAGTGCGGTTGCATCATTGGCACTGAAGCGGCTGACTACGCTGACCTGCGTGGACTCCGCACCGCGGGCCAGATGCCATACGTTTTTGCCGAAATTGGCATGGCTTAAGCAGCGATGTTGCGCCAAGTCTTGTGGCGTATTGGGTATGCCGTTGCGTTG
>JBDTAG010000501.1:0-12690 GCA_039924745.1 Rhodoferax sp. | reverse complement strand
TTGCAGGCTTTTCAGGCGGGCTACCAGGTCTTCGACACCCGCTACCAGTACCTGTTCAACTCCTACTACGAGGCCCTCGGTCCGCGCCACCCGCGGCCGCAACGCGGGCTGTTGACCCGGCCCTCGCTGGGAGATATTCACGCTTACCGCCAGCATGTCGATACCGCCATGCTGCAATTCTTGGAAGCATCAGACACCAAAGGCTGGCAGGTCGCCGCCAGCTTGATCGAACTTGGTCTGCACCATGAAGAACAGCACCAGGAGTTGGTTCAGACCGACATCCTGCACCTGTTGTCGTGTAACCCTTTGCTCCCGCATTACCAACCCTTGTCGCATACATACGCCAACACCAGTGCATCGCCATTGCAATGGTCGTCAGTACAGGGCGGCATGTATGCCGTTGGCCATGATGATGCAAACGGTTTTGCGTTTGACAACGAAACGCCACAACACCAAGCGTTGCTGCACCCTTTTCAGATGGCCAACCGCTTGGTGACCTGCGGCGAATACCTGGGCTTCATCGCCGATGGGGGTTACGCGAAGGCCCAGTGGTGGTTGTCTGATGGCTGGTCCGCCGTACAGAGCCAAGGGCTCAGCGCTCCGGCGTATTGGTTGGCTCCCGGCGACCCTCGGGCGCCATCGGACCAATGGCAGGTCTTTGGTTTGAACGGCGTGCAGCCCCTGGACCGCCATGCTCCGGTCAACCACGTCAGTTTTTACGAAGCGGCGGCTTTTGCCGAATGGTATGGCGCACGTCTACCCACAGAGTTTGAATGGGAAGTCGCGTATGACCTGCCACATATCCAGCAAATGCTGGGCCATGGCTGGCAATGGACGCGCTCATCCTACGACCCGTACCCTGGCTTCCGTCCACGGACCGGTGCGGTGCGCGAGTACAACGGCAAATTCATGGTGGGCCAACAGATACTGCGCGGCTCCAGCATCGCAACATCCACGGGGCACAGCCGCAAAACCTATCGCAATTTCTTTCCACCCGCCGCGCGCTGGCAAGTTTCCGGCATACGTTTGGCAAAGGACCTCACACGATGAAAGACAACCTGGCTTATGCAGGCTCTGAAGGAACATCCAGCACAGCAATCACCAACAACCCGACCGAAGCACAGCAAGCGGAATTTTTGCTGGACCTCAAACACGGTTTGACCCGACAACACAAGAGCATCTCACCCAAGTATTTTTATGACGCTGCAGGCTCTGCCTTGTTCGATCAGATCTGCGATCTGCCAGAGTACTACCCCACCCGCACCGAGCTAACCATCCTGCAAAAGCATGCGCGCGAAATAGCCGTGCACTTGGGCCCGCATGCCGAGATTTTGGAATTCGGCGCAGGCTCCATGCAAAAAGTTCGTATCTTGCTGGACGCGATGGACAGGCCCGCGCGCTATATCCCCATCGATATATCCGGGGAGCATATGCAGGAGGCGGCCTCGAAGATGGCCAGGGCTTACCCAGAGCTACAAGTCGAACCCTTGGTGGCCGATTACACACAAGATTTAGTGTTACCACCCGACATGCCGCCGGATGGACGCCGCGTGGGATTTTTTCCAGGCTCTACCTTGGGCAACTTCGAACCATCGGACGCGCTGCGTTTCATGCGCATGTGTGCCAGAACCCTGCAGGGTGGTGCGCTGATTTTGGGTGCGGACCTGGTCAAAGACCCAAGTCGGTTGCATGCAGCTTATAACGATGCGCAAGGCGTCACGGCCGATTTCAACCGCAATGTCCTGGTACGCGCCAACCGCGAACTGGGCGCTGATTTTCAACTCGGCCAATTCGCCCACAGTGCGTTTTACAACGCCCCATTGCAGCGCATTGAAATGCACCTGATGAGCACTTGCCGGCAAGTGGTGCAGGTCGATGGCACACCGTTCACATTTGCCCAAGGTGAGACGCTGCATACCGAAAATTCCTACAAATTTACGGTCGAAGGGTTACAGCAATTAGCCTCAAGGGCCGGCTTTACCCCAGGCCAGGTCTGGACCGATCACGACAACGCGTTTTGCCTTTTGTGGCTGGACGCACCAACACCCAGGAGCCATCAATGAAAGCCGTTTGGAAAGATACCGTCATCGCGGAAAGCAACGATACCGTCATAGTGGAGGGCAACTACTATTTCCCCGAAACCTCGCTGAACCGGGCCTTCATCACCTTTAGCAACCACAAGACGATGTGTGCGTGGAAGGGCCAGGCCAGCTACTACTCGCTCATGGTGAACGGCGAGCTGAACGCCGACGCTGTGTGGTACTACCCAGACCCCAAACCCGAAGCGGAACAAATCAAAGGTCGCGTGGCATTTTGGAAAGGTGTGGTCGTTAGTTAGCACGGCGTATGTCTGAACCGTTGAAAGCGTGCACACGGTTACTGTCCGAGATACGCGCCTGCACGGTCTGCGCAGAATACCTTCCCGACGGGGTGCGGCCGGTTGTGCAAATGCATCCTGCCGCACGGATTCTGATCGCCGGGCAAGCACCCGGCCGCAAGGTGCATGCAACAGGCGTCCCTTTCGATGACGCCAGCGGCAATAGATTGCGAGAATGGATGGGCATAGACCGTGTGGAGTTCTACGACCCAGAAAAAATTGCCATCCTGCCGATGGGTTTTTGCTTTCCCGGCACCGGGCCATCGGGCGACCTCCCACCACGCGCCGAATGCGCTCCGTTGTGGCGCGCCCGTGCGCTGAACCAATTGCCCAACATTGCGCTGACACTGGTGATTGGCCGCTACGCCCAACTGTGGCACTTGACTGGCGACACCGAAAAGCGCAACTTGACACAGGCTGTTCAACATTGGCGTGACCAGTTACCCTCGACCATACCGCTGCCCCACCCCAGCCCGCGCAACAATATCTGGATCAAGCGCAATCCATGGTTTGAAGAAGAACTGATCCCCGTGCTACAGCAACACGTAGCGCATGCGCTAAAACAAGCCTGGCCATACTAGCGGCGACGTCTGTTGGACATCAGTAACATCCGCAGGTGCAAACAAAAAAGTACCCGTGCAGACACAAGGCTTTGAAATTTTTTGGGAGAAACTATGCCATCAGTGATCATTATTGGAGGCGGTGTGGCCGGCATGAGTGCCGCACATGAATTGGCCGAGCGCGGCTTTCAGGTCGACATCTATGAACGCAACCCCAAATACGTGGGTGGTAAGGCCCGCAGCGTTGATGCACCGGGCACCAACAAAATCGACCCCCAATTGTTTCTCCCCGGTGAGCATGGGTTCCGATTTTTCCCTGGCTTCTACAAGCATGTGACCGACACCATGAAGCGCATCCCGGTAGGTGATGAGCAAACGGCATACGACAAGCTGGTAGTAACCGACACCATGATGATGGCGCAGAGCGACGCCAAACCGGTCATATTGCCGGTGGACTTTCCGACCTCTTTGAAAGAGATTGAAGAGTTCTTCAAAGGCTTCCAGGCGTTCAGCTCCGAACTGACGACGCAAGAGATCGAGTTTTTTTCCGGCAAGATCTGGCAACTCATGACCAGCTGCAGCAAGCGTTTCGCTGAAGAATACGACAGCATCAGTTGGTGGGACTACACCGAATCCGCCAGCAAAAGCGCAGCCTACCAGCGCCTACTATCGGGTGGACTCACCCGCAGTCTGGTGGCCTGCCAAGCCCAGCTGGCCAGCACGCGGACATGCGGTTCCGTCTTGCTGCAAATGTTTTACATGATGATGGACCCCTTCACCAGGGACACTGACCGCGTGTTCAACGCGCCAACCAACCTGGCATGGCTCAACCCATGGCATGACTACCTCCTTAGCAAAGGCGTGAAGTACCACCGGGGTGCCAGCGTCACCGCGATCCAAACCCAAAGCGGAAGTATCTCGGGTATCAGTTTTGAGAAAGATGGCCTGCCCGGTAGTGCACAAGCATCCGCAGACTACTACCTGCTGGCCGTGCCTGTAGAGCGTGCCGCAAACTTGATCAGCGAGGACATGCTGACGGCCGATCCGTCCCTCAAAAATATCATCAAACTCGCACCCAATGTGGAATGGATGAACGGCATACAGTTCTACCTGAACCAGGAAGTCAATCTGAACCGCGGCCACACCATGTACACCGGCAGCAATTGGTCATTGACCAGCGTTTCGCAAATCCAGTTCTGGCCTGACTACGACCTTACACACCGTGGCAACGGCAAGGTCGTTTCCATCCTTTCAGTTGATATTTCCAACTGGTCTGCGCAGGGTAACTTCAACAACAAGGCGGCACGCGATTGCAGCAAAGACGAGATCCAGAAGGAAGTCTGGGAACAGCTCAAACAAGAACTCAATTTCGACGATGAAAAGGTTCTAAGCGATGACATGGTCGAGGATTATTATCTCGATGAAGACATCGTACACATGGTGGAACCCATGAGTGACGTGATGACGGCACGGCTCAGCGCTGCAAAACAAGAGACCCTGAACAAAGTTTTCAATCTGGAACCACTATTGGTCAACCAGTGCGATACGTGGGCCATCCGCCCCAACGCCCACACCAGTATCAAAAACCTGTTTTTGGCGAGCGACTATGTCAAAACCAACACGGACTTGGCCACGATGGAAGGCGCCAACGAGGCCGCGCGCAGAGCGGTGAACAGCATACTGCTCGCTAGCGGTTCAGATGCTGAGTATTGCGAAATCTGGGAGAAACACACCCCATTCCTGTTGAAGCCCTTGCAAATGATTGACCAACTGAATTTCGACAAAGGTTTGCCTTGGGCGAAAGTGCTATAGCGTCGTCAGCGGTATGGTCACGGTAAAGCAGGTACCTTCGCCTGGTCTGCTGGTGACGGTGATGGAGCCACCGTGGCTCTGCACCGCACGTTTCACAATGGCCAAGCCCAAGCCAGTGCCGGGTATGTTGCCCACATTGCTGGCACGGTGAAAATCTCCAAAAAGATGCGGCAGGTCCTTTGCAGGAATACCTATCCCTTGGTCTTGCACGTCAAACGTCAATCCAAGCCCCTGGCAACGTACCTTGAACAGCACCCGTGCTGTACCGGGAGAATATTTGATGGCGTTGGACAAGAGGTTGCCCAGAATATGGCGCAGCAGCTTTTCATCCAACACGATATTCGAATCTTCAAAATCGGCATCCAGTTCTACATGTGCACCTTCGATCTTTCCCTGACTGAAGGCTGTTACGGCTTCGTCCCGCAGTTGCCGGCAAAGCGCTAAAAGATTTGCAGGCTTGGGATTGAACGACAACAGATGCACATCTGAGTGGCCAATCGTCAGCACCTGGTCCAGCATCAAGACCATGCGTTTAACAGCAGACTCTATGCTGTCCAACAAGCCGTTACGCTCGGCAACCGGAAGTCGATCGCAATAGTTGCGCAACAGGCTTTGCGAAACCAAAATCGACGTAAGCGGTGTTCGAAATTCGTGCGATGTCATCGCAACAAAAGTTGACTTCAGCTGGCTGAGCTCAACCTGCTGAGAGAGCGCTGTAGCAAAACGCAGTTTGTCTTCTCGGTTACGGCGCTCAAGCGCATCACGCGCCTCTTTGAACAACAAGTGCGCCTTCACACGCGCCAGAACAATAGGTGGGCTGATCGGCTTGACTATGTAGTCGGCAGCACCTAGGGCAAAACCCAACTGCTCGTCTTGCGTATCGGTCTTTGCCGTGAGAAAGATCACCGGGATATCTGCGGTCACTGGCGATGCCTTGAGCTGACGGCATACCTCGTAGCCATCGATATCGGGCATCATGATGTCCAGCAAAATCAGGTCCAGGCGCTGTGCCTGAGCGATCTTGAGTGCCCGCTCACCACTTGGCGCCAATTTGACGGTGTATTCGCTGTCCAGCAAATCCCGCATCAAGGCCAGGTTTTGTGGGGTGTCGTCGACCACCAGAATGACGGGGCGAGATGCAGTGTCTGTTATGGCTTGCATGGCATCCACTCAACCTCTGCGTTCGGCCATGGCCTGTTGCAAGATGCCCAAGGCGCGTTCGCCATCAAATCGCTGAACGGCATTTTGCAGCGCGTAAAAATGCTTGGGATAGGCCATGCTCAGCATGTTCGCATACTCTGCAAACAAACGCTCTGCGTCACCATCGTCATTGGCCAACAAGGTCTCAAGTTGTGCACATACCAGTGGCAGATTTGTTGGGTCTGCCTCGGTACTGGGGTGGCTGTATGAAGCTGTTGGCTCTGGTACTGCCGAGGTTTCGTCAATCACTGCGCTCTGAGCCAGTAGTGTGGCTTCCAAGGTTGCAAGGCGTGACGTCCATTTTTCATCGTGCAGTGTTCTGTGCAAGCCCACTTCCCGGTTCAATCCTGCAACGGGGGTAGGCTGTTCCGCCGTGTTTAGTGCAGGGTCAGATAGATCCAGCACTGACGTCGCCGTTGCATGGCGCACAATCGCGACTCTTTTCGACGCTATCCAACGCAACAACGTGCGGAACAGTTCATCTGGGTTGATGGGCTTGGCAACAAAATCCACCATGCCAACGGCCAAGCACTGCTCTCTATGGGTGGCCATCGCTTTGGCAGTCATTGCGACGATAGGAGTTGCAATTGCAGGCTGGCTCGCGCGGATTCTCCTGGTTGCCTCCAGGCCATCCATTTCAGGCATTTGCAAGTCCATCAGGATCAAATCGTAGGGTTTCCCAGAAGCCGATCTGTGGGTTGCCATGTCAACAGCTGTCCGGCCGTTAGCCGCAATCTCAACGAACAGCCCAGCACCTCGTAACAGTTCGCAGGCCACCTGCTGGTTGAGTGCGTTGTCATCTGCCAGCAGAATACGAGCGCCCTGAATGTCATACAAAGCCTGAGGCAGGCTGCCGGCGATGCCATCCAACCCATGCGACGTCGAAATGCCCAACTTGACGGTAAACCAAAATGAAGATCCTTCGCCTGCAACACTCTCCACGCCGACCTCACCACCCATTTGATATGCCAAAAGCTTGGTGATGGACAAGCCCAGCCCCGTACCCCCATATTTTCGCGTCGTAGAAGAGTCCGCTTGTTGAAAATTCTGAAAGAGATTCGCAGCCTGCTCAGGAGACAGACCAATACCACTGTCGCGAACGGTAAACCGAAGCAAGACCGCATCGTTACTGCGCTCAACCAGTCGCACTGCGATGCTGATCGCGCCTTCGTCGGTGAATTTGATCGCGTTTTGGGCGTAGTTGATGATCATTTGGCTCAAACGCAAGCTATCCCCTTGGAGCACATCGGGGACGTCAGGTGCAATTTCAAACCGCAGGCTTAGCCCCTTTGCGATGGCCTTGTCTTCAATGAGATTGGCGACTTTTTCCAACACCTTTTCGAGACTAAACGCTCTGAGTTCCAACTCTAGCTTGCCGGCCTCGACTTTGGACAGATCGAGAATGTCATTGATGATGCCTAAAAGATGCTGCCCAGACTGTTGAACTTTTTGAATATAGTCGCGCTGTCGGGGCTCCAATTGGGTGTTCAATGCCAAGTGGCTCATTCCAATAATGGCGTTCATAGGCGTTCGGATTTCATGACTCATATTGGCCAAAAAAGCCGACTTTGACGCAGTTGCTTCTTCCGCCTTTTGGCGCGCTTGTGCGGTGGCATGCAAGGCGACTTGTAACGCTGTGTTTCTGGCTTCCGATTGGACGAGAACTTTATTCTTGGCAGAATCAAAGATCTTGGTATGCACCAGCAGCGTCAGCAACAAGCCAATTTGGCTGGTTCCATAGAAGAAGCCTGAATGCTGTCGATCGTACAAAAATGGCAGATCAATACCCAGCCACCCGGCAACGCCAAAAGCCAATACCAACACGGAGTTAATGCACAACCAAAAAACGGTGTTTCGTTTGAAGCCCAGCAGCAGAGTGGCTGTCACAGGGCCTGTTGCGAACCATGAAACAACGGGCGAATAGATTCCGCCAGAGAAATACGTGCAACCCAAAATGGCGACAAAACAATTGCAAAAGAGGTAGACGTTTGCAGCAACAGCATAATTTTGACGTTTGTAAATGTAGAACAGATTGCCCAACAACAGCAGCGCTACCGCCAACATCACAAAAATACCAGGTCGAAAGCTGATAGCCCAACTAACGACCATATAGCAAGCTGCAAAACCCACAACGGCCCAGTTGAAACGGATGAGCAATGCGAGCTTTTCATTGGCTTGCACAGTGGTGGCGTTTTCCATGACTGTCCTGTTTTCGACCCGCAAGATGGGCCCTGGTCAGTCTACTGCACGCTTGAAATCCGAAAGAGTCTTTACTGCCCTGTAAGCTCTTCTAACTTGCGTCGTGCCACTTCCGCATCATTGCCGTATTCGGTCAAGTAGCGCTGGCGCTCTTCACTACTCCACTCGGTCGCAGAGAACCGGCTCTTGGGATAGACCGCACTCACGTACACCACGCCTGGCTGGCGGGCCATCATGGAGCGGTCCGGGAACTGGTCTGGTAGCAGCAAAAATCCATCGACATCTCTCAGGCGCAATGGAAAGGCGGGGCTCTTGTCCAACACCAATGCGCCAAAGACTTGCAGCTTAAACTCGCCACTGCCAGCAGCCATTTCATCGTTGAACTGCAGCAACGCAAACGGCACGCCATTGGCATCATCTACCCGCGCGCTCACCACATAGCGCCCAGCCTGACGGACATTGGCTTTCAGATAGAAATTCAACGACCCGGCTTCGAGCGCCTCCCGCACTCCCGCCCACGTTGCAGGAACATCGGGGGTGTAGACCACGTCAAATTGGACCACACCTTGCTGACCATCCGCTGCAATTTCAACCAGCAGGCGAATGGTGCCGCCGTAATTCTGAAAGCCCTGTGTCGCGGGCGTCAAGCGGCCTGAATAGACGTTGTCACCGGAAACGTCGTCCGCACCGGAACCATCGTCTGAAAAAACGACAGTGGTCTGAACCAACTTAATCGGCGTTGGGGAGTCAGGTATTGACTGCGCCTGTGCGCTGCGTATGGACAAAGTGAGTGGTTGATTGTTGTCATCGACCGCCGCAACCGAAAACTTCACACTCTCAGCCCCGCTCAGAAACACACGCTCTTGGCTGGTACGCAGGTGGACGCCTGTGACGATATCGCCATTGGCGCTGCGCATTTTCAATTCTTCGGCAATCGGTGCAAACGGACGCACTTGATCCGGATGTTCAGAAATTGGGCGAGAGTCATATGGGTAACGTGTCGCGTCGCGGTAGCTCGCATAGGTCTTTTCCGCCCGCTCGTAACGGCCTCGCCACAATGCCAATTGCTCTTGGCGCGACTGCAACCCAGCCGCACTATAGGGGCCAACGTTGCCAACCCCGCTGGCCGGACCAGAAGCGGCGCTGGTTGCACTGCTTAGCCGTCCCGATGGGCCTCGGCCACCCGCACTGCCGGATGCTGACGCGTTGCTATCTGTACCAAACACGTACCAGCCGACCAGTACCAACGCGATCAGCACGCCGCCTATCCAGACGGCCTTCTTAGCCCCGGTCAAAATTCAAACCAGCGTTGGCAAATACAAAACGAATCGTTAATTGGCGTTGGCTGCCATGTCGGCCCGCACTTTGGACACTACGCCACCCCATGCACCATTGGTGTAGTGGTTGAAAGACTCGCCATCATCGCGGAACACCACGCTGTGGTAGCTCCATTTCGCCTTACCGCCTTCATTGGCCGCAGTACCCATCGTCAGGTCATTGCAAAACCAGTCAGAAGGATTGCAAAAACTCGCACCTCCACTACCCGAAACCCCACCCGATGAATGGTAGGCAACCGCTTCATCGTCTTGACCCGGCAAGATGGCAGAGTACAAGGTACCCTTGGCACCAGCGTACATGTAAAACCATTTGGCCCGTGTCTGGTTGTGGTCGTACATGGCACGTGCTGTGGCCGTTTTCAAATCAGATGTGAGGGCATCGGACACCGCCCAGCTGCCGATATTGGCCAACTCGCTACCGCCAGCGGCACCTGCCGCAACGTCCACCCATTTGATGTTCCAACCGGTTTGGGTCGTGCCATCCGAGTTGCCACACACACCCGATGCGTTCGGAGTGGCATTCTTCTTGGTGCGCGTGGTTCCACCATAAAGCGACAGGGCATATCCAATCTGCAAATTGCCCGCACTATGGGCAGCGATGTAGCACCAGTTGCTGCCCGTACAGTAGCAATCCAGCGCGTCGCGCACACGGTAATTTTGGTCAGCAACATGGCTGGAACCATCCCAATTAACCGACTTTTTATTCACACCAGCAGCAGTACCTGCAGGTCCCCAATAGGTGAAGTCGGCATAGTTGCCCGCTTGTGCTGATGCATTGTTGCGACCGTTGATCCACAGGGAATAGTTGGTGGCATACACCCCACCTGCAAGAAATACTAAAAACACAGCCATCGCTTTGAGCATCCGTGCAGAGCGCTGACGGAAAAAGGCCAAGCAAACAGAACGCATAGGTAGCTCCTTGAATGTGGATTCAACTCTTTGGGGTGCGCAAGTGTCACCAAAGCGTCCCTATTCAACAACTGGGGAATACCCGCGCGCGTTTTAGGAAGCTCTAAAAGTCTCCAGATGGATGCTCGTTTCCGTATTGCTGATGCCTTTGAGCAGGCGGATCCGTTCCAGAACTTTGGCCAATTCTTGCAGTGTTTCCGCGCGCAGCTCAGCCAGCAGATCCCATCGGCCATTGGTGTCGTGCAACGTAGCCACCCCGGGCTCCCCCAGCAAACTGGCTATGACCGCACGGGTTTGGTTGCCGTCTACCGCAATACTCATCCACGCCTTAATCGCGTTGTGCTGTACATCCGGTCGCAGGCGGACGGTGTAGCCCACGATCACACCATCGTCTTCAAGACGGCGAATGCGATTGGTAACTGTGCCCCGAGACACCTTCAATTTAGCCGCAAGCGCGGCTACGGTCAGCCGCGCATCTTGGCGCAGGAGCGACATCAGTTTTTGATCAATTTCATCCATTTCGCCAATTTACCATGTCATAAAGACAATTTATTGGCTATTTTTATGCACTATTGGCGATTGTTATTGTGCGATCGTAAAACCATACTCTTCACTACCGATTGCAAATCACTGCAACACACGAGGAGCACGACCATGACCAAGCCCAATCACATCCCAAACAGCACCCTTTTTCTCAGTCCACAAGATGTCGCAGCCCTCGTGGGCAGTGCAGGCATCGTTGCAACGCTGCAGGGTGTGGCATCCTATATTCACGCAGACTTTCTGCGGTGGTCCAGCTTTGACAAATCTGCCCGTTTGGCCGCGCATTCGCCAGACGGCGTAATTGAATTGATGCCCATTGCAGACGCCGCGACCTTCACCTTCAAATACGTCAACGGCCACCCCAAAAACACCGCCATCGGCCTGCCCACCGTCATGGCCTTTGGCGTGCTTGCGGATGTAGCCAGCGGCTATCCGCTGTTGATCAGCGAGTTGACATTGACCACTGCCATGCGCACGGCGGCCACATCGGCCGTAGCCGCCCGAACACTGGCCCGCCCGAACAGCCGGGTGATGGCATTGATTGGCAATGGTGCGCAAAGCGAGTTCCAGGCGCTGGCGTTTCATCACTTGGTAGGCATTGAAGAGATTCGGCTGTTTGATGTGGATGCGAATGCCACCGCAAAGCTGCTGCGCAACCTGCAAAACAACCCGGATGCCACAAAGCTGCGACTCATCGTTTGCGCCAGCACCGCTGATGCCGTACGGGGCGCAGATATTGTGACCACGGTCACCGCAGACAAAACGAATGCGACCATCATCACGCCAGACATGCTTTCGCCCGGCATGCACATCAATGGGGTAGGTGGTGATTGCCCAGGCAAAACCGAGATGCATGCCGATGTACTGCGCGCCGCCAAAGTGTTCGTAGAGTACGAGCCACAAACGCGCATGGAAGGCGACCTACAGCAAATGGAAGAAAGCTTCGGCGTAACGGAACTCTGGCAAGTGCTTTCTGGACAACAAGCGGGGCGTGACAACGATACACAAATTACGTTCTTCGATTCCGTTGGTTTTGCAATGGAAGACTTCTCTGCACTGCGTTACGTGTATGACCGTGCGCAAGCGCAACAAATGGGTGCAGGTATCGCGTTGATTCCGCAGCTCGCCGATCCGAAGGATTTGTACCAGTTGATCCGACCTGCAGTGCAGGCAGTTGCATCTACCAAAGCGGCATCCTTGTCGCTAGAAGCCGTCGCCTGACCATGTCCTTTTCCGTACAAGCGCCGGCCGCAGTGGTCATGGTGCGGCCGCATGCTTTTCGTTCCAACCCCGACACGATGCAGGACAACGCGTTCCAGCAGCACACGCCCACCACGGCATGTGCAGAGTTGTCGGCAAGGGCGCATGCAGAGGTCAGCACAATGGTGCAACAACTGCAAAAGGCAGGGGTGACAGTGCACCTGTTTGAAGACACCACAACGCACACCCCCGACTCAGTATTTCCGAACAATTGGTTTTCTACCCATGCCGGAGGGCATATCGCCATCTACCCCATGGCCATGCCCAGCCGACAACTGGAACGGCGGTGGGATGTGATCGATTTATTGAAGCAAAGCTATCGTGTGCAGGATGTCATTGATTACTCCGGTCTGGAGCAGGATCAGGTCTACCTCGAAGGCACTGGCGCCATGGTGTTAGACCACGTAGACCGCGTGGCTTATGTGGCGCGCTCAAACCGTGCCGACCCCTTGGCGTTGGAGCGTTTTTGCACCCATTTCAATTTTGAACCCAT
>JBDTAG010000500.1:0-6220 GCA_039924745.1 Rhodoferax sp. | reverse complement strand
ACGTTGAACCATGTGTACGACTTGGATCAGCAAAACGAAGCTTCCATCGTGACATCACTGGTTGCGTTTGCCAACCACTACGATTCGGTCAGCAGCTACAGCAGCCAAATTGGTTCCAACAAACCGTTTGACCTCGCATTGATCAGCGGCAGTACTGGCCTGCGTTTTAAACCACTGCGACTGACGGTCCCCGGGTTGACTATTCGCCCCCACCTGCTATTTGGCAGCGCTGTAGCCAATGGCAGTAATTATTTCAATACAGGCGGCTGGGGGGTGGATGGAGATTTCCGCTCGTCAGAGACCCTACTATTGGGGGGCGTGTATGAAAACAATCGCTTGGCCTTCTCTACACGCGATGACATTGCAAACTCTGCCGTACTCGGCGGATCGCGCCAGAGCTTCAAGTTGTATGCAACACTTGAAACGACGGTCAACCAATTCTTAAGCGCTGAACTGGGGTATGTCGATTTTGATGGCAACGCACCCTACACCGCTTTCAAAGGTCCGCAAGGTAGAGTCTCTTATACGTTGACCTATGCAGCACCCACATCATCAACCGGTATCCCTTGGACGACGACGCTTTCCGTCAATGGCCAGCAGCGGGACTACCGCGGCGCAGATGCCACGGTCGATGCGCTCACGATTCGCAAGGATACCGAATGGCGGTGGTCCCTGGTTCAAGTTATGCCAGTTACACGCGATTTTTCTGTGCAGGTACAACTGGATTACACCAATACCCCTTCCAATATTCCCAACTACACCCTCACCAATACCGCTGGTACGGTTGGTGTGATGTGGAAATATTGAAACTGGACGGAGAACGCTATGCCCCCACCACCACCCATGGACATCAACGACTGGTGGCTGGCTGCCGCTGCTGCAGCCGCGACCGGCTTGCTTGCGCCCACCGCCAGTGCCGCCACGCCGACCACTGGGACAGTTGGCATTGCCTCTGCAGCTCGGCCGGGTGTGGTCTCCGTCAGTAATGAACGCGTGGTCTACATCGGCAATGCGGTCACATTTGGAGAGCGCTTTAAAACGGACAGCACCGGTGTGCTTCACATTCTGTTCATGGACAGATCGTCCATGACTTTGGGGCCTAACTCGGAGCTTGTGATCGACGAATTTGTTTTTCACCCCGAAGCCAAGCAAGGGAGCATTGCCGTCAATCTAATCACGGGCACCCTGCGCGCCGTGGGTGGTTTTGTCAGCAAATTCATCACGCCGCTGGGCAGAAGTGCCGCCCAAGTGCGCACACCAACAGCAACCATTGGCATTCGCGGAGGCATCACGTTGGTTGAAGCGCAAGCTGATTCAACGCGTGGCGTGTTCCTTTTTGGCGACTATATGCAGGTTTCAAGCCCAAGCGGTCAACTGCTGCAAACCGTTACCCGGCCTGGGTTTTCCGTGACAAGCACTCTGGATGGCGCACAAGAGCCGGTTCGCGTGCCTGCTGCTGACATGGCTCAGCTTGTCAATCTGTTTGAATCTCGTCAAACAACATCGCCAGGCAGTATTGGCAACCTGATCAGTACGAACGACCGTTCCGACGGACTGAAGTCGCCCAACACGACGCTCGCCCCCGACCGTCCAAAACACGTCAATTCAGACGTTGACACATACAATCCCGCCATAGCCCTTCGAGATCTCTTGGGTGGCCCGGCAACGCAAGTCCAGTCTTAACGCCGCTAATCTATGCGGGTACTTTTTGCGTCGGTTTACCCACATCTCCCAGAAGTTATAGGCGGACTACAAACCACCACAGATGACTTGTGTACTGCCCTCATGGGCATGGGCGCACAGGTCGCGGTGCTGTGCGGTCTACGCGAGCATGCAGCGCCGGGTTCTCCAAGCCGCCCGCAGTGCGACGAGGAATTGGGCTACCCGGTTTTCCGAGTGGCCAATCCAATAAACGACTTGGCCTTGGTAGCGGCCAGCTGGAACCCAACCATCATCGTCGTGCAAAGTGGAACCACGCTGTTGCCCATGGTGATCAGTGCCCTGGAGACCAGCAAACCCACCGCTGTATATTTGCACAATGTGGAGACCCACCAGCTGGGTGGCACGTTGGTTCCCGATCCGGCGATTTTGTACCTGAGCAATTCTGAGTTCACCGCACAACGCTGGCACGCACTTTGCGGGATCAACAGCGTTGTGGTACCTCCGTTGGTTTTACCCGAGCGTTACTTCGTCACTACGCGGGGCAATCACGTGCTGTTTGTTAATCCGACACCCATCAAAGGGGTCGAGATCATGTTTGCACTGGCTGCAGCGTGCCCTGACATTCCTTTTCTGGTTTCCGAGAGCTGGGGGCTAGATCCGCAATGGCGGGCGTACTGCCTGCAACGCGCTGATGCTTTACCCAATGTCGAATGGAGTGCGCCCACGCGTGACATGCGCGCCACGTACGCCAGATCTCGCACCTTGCTAATGCCGAGCCTATGGGAAGAGGCCTACGGTCGCACCGTGGTAGAAGCGCAAATCAATGCCATTCCAGTCGTCGCCAGCGCGCGCGGTGCGCTTCCCGATACGGTGGGCGCCGGTGGCATTTTGGTCGACGCACATGCGCCCATCAGCCAGTGGGAAGATGCGCTGCGCCTGGCTTACATGCCATCTCCCACTTTTGACCTGCTGTCTGAGCGCGCGCGGCACCAAGCCTTTCACACCGCCGCTTCACCCGTCATACTTGGACGGTTTCTAGCGGCTTTGGCGGGTCATTCTGCTTCACAGTGAGCCAATCGGTCTGCTTTACACCCGTTTCAGCTGTAACTGAACGCGGCAGCCCGCATCCGGCGCTGCTTCAATACTGACCGTCCCTCCCAGCCTCTCAAGTATCTTGCGGGCCATAACCAAGCCAACCCCGATACCCGCAAACTGGTTGGCGCTATGCAACCTGCCAAACACACGAAACAAATGATCTTGAAGCGCTGGGTTGTAGCCAACTCCGTTGTCCTTGACCTGAAGCATTGCACAATCACTTTTGGCATCCCCAGTGCAGCCAATCTCAATGACGGCTAGTTGGCGTGGAGCAGTGAATTTGACAGCATTGGCGATCAACTGGGTCAAGGCCTGGCGAAGCAATGATTCATCCGCCTGTACCTGCGGCAAGTCATCAGCAATATTCCAGGTAATGTTGCGTTGATCGTACTGAGCAGTCAGCTCTTTGCACACGGCTGGCACCAGCTCTTGCAAAGAGACGACGGACATCTCGACCGGTACTGTGCCTACACGCGAAAGTGCCAGCAAGCCATCCAGCATCACCCCCATGTGGCGCGCCGAGTCCGTGATCGTGGTCAAAAACTCCTGCACTTCTTCGGTCAATTGCGGGCCCGCGTCTTCCTGCACAAGCCGCGCGTACGACACGATATGCCGAAGAGGCGCGCGCAGATCGTGTGACACCGCGTAGGTAAAGTTTTGCATCTCTGCACGCACAGCGGCCAGTTCGGCTTCCAAAGCGGTGATGCGGGCGCGCGCGACTTCTGTGGATGGTTCGGCCATGGTGGTCAATGCAGGTGTTGATTCAAGCCGCAGGGTCTTTAGGAACTTTCGCTGGGCGCGACCAGTTGGCAATACTGACCTGCTTGCCACGCGCTACGCTCAGCGCACCCGCTGGCGTGTCTTTTGTAAGCGTGGACCCACCACCCACCGTACCACCCGCGCCCAGCGTGATCGGCGCCACCAACACGCAATTGCTGCCTACATGGACATCGGCCTCTATCGTGGTGCGGTGTTTGTTGGCGCCGTCGTAGTTGGCAGTGATGCTACCCGCGCCAAAGTTGACGCGCTCACCCACCGTCGCATCGCCCAAATAGGCCAGGTGATTGGCTTTAGCGCCGTTGGCCAGTGTGGAATTTTTCACTTCTACAAAATTACCAATATGCACATCGGCACCCAGCCTCGCGCCCGGACGCAAACGGGCAAAGGGGCCAATCAGCGAACCGGCTCCCACCGTTACGCCGAGCTTTTCGCCATCAATATGAGTGAACGGATGGATGACTGCTCCCCCTTCAATCACCGCATTTGCGATGACGCAGTTCGCGCCGATTGACACGCCCTCGCCCAGGCTCACCTGGCCCTCAAAAACGCAGTTCACATCAATGCTGACGTCATGTGCACACTGCAAGTCACCCCGCACATCGATACGCGCCGGATCGGCCAGGCGCACGCCATTTTCCATTAAGCGATGCGCTTGCTGCAGTTGGTAGGCGCGCTCCAGTTGGGCCAATTGGACCGGGCTGTTGACGCCGGCCACTTGCACCGGGTCGTCGATCTTGTGCGTCACTACGGACACGCCATCGGCCACGGCAAATTTCACAATGTCGGTTAAGTAGAACTCGCCCTGAGCATTCTTGTTGTCGAGCCGCGCCAGCCATCGCTTGAGCTGCCGAGCGGGCACGGCCAGGATGCCGCTGTAGATTTCGTTGATCGCGCGCTGTTCTGGGGTGGCGTCTTTTTGCTCGACGATGGCCTGCACCGCGCCAGCGCCGGACCGCACAATACGGCCATAGCCACTGGGGTCAGCCATTTCCAAAGTGAGCAGCGCCAATTGGCTACCCGCGCTAGCTGCAAGCAGCCGCTGCAAGGTAGCAGGCGCCGTCAGTGGCACGTCGCCAGAAAGTACCAGTACCAACCCATCATCAGCCAACGCAGGCACAGCTTGCTGCACCGCGTGGCCTGTGCCCAGTTGCGGCTCCTGTCGTACAAAATTTATGGAAAATTCGGCTGTAGCCCTCGTATCCATTGCACATGCCGCTTCTACTTCTATAGCACCATGCCCAGTGATGACCACTGCCTGGCGTGCGTGCAGAGCCTGCGCCGTGTCCAGCACGTGGCGCAACAGTGGGCGGCCGGCCAGCGGTTGCAAAACCTTGGGTAAGCGGCTCTTCATACGCGTGCCTTTTCCCGCCGCCATAATGACCACGTCAATGGCCTGTTGTTCCAACGCTGTGTTTTGAACCTGTACTTCGGAAGTCACCTGCATGTCCCTTTCAATGCCATCTATCGCGCGAAATGTAATCCGGTTGGCGTCCATTATCGGTGCGCTGCTGGTCGCGGTCAGTATGGTGGGATGCAGTGCCGCACGCTTTGGCTACAACACCGCTCCTACTCTGGCCTATTGGTGGTTAGACAGCTATTTTGATTTTGATGGCACACAAAGCATGCGCGTCCGGGCCGACCTGCAGGCTGTTCAAGATTGGCACCGCACAGAGGAGTTGCCGCTGTTGATTCAAACGCTCAAAGACTTGCAAGCAATGGCGACCAAACCCGTCACACCGGCACAAGTCTGCCAGATGGTGGCTAGCCTGCAGCTGCGCATCAAGGCCCCACTGGACCGCATGGCGCCCTCCATCGCCGCCATTGCCCCGACACTTCAAGACAAGCAGATTGACCATGTCGCCCGTGAGTTTGACTCGCGCGACCAAAAATGGCGCACCGAATGGTTGGAAGGCACACTGGTTGAGCGTACCGACCGCCGGGTTCAGCAGATTGTGGAACGTGCGGAATCGTTTTACGGCAAGTTGGACACAAAGCAGATTGGCATCATCAAGGCGAATATAGAAGCCTCCACGTTTGACGGCCCCCGCCAATACAAAGAGATGCTGCGCCGCCAACAGGATGCGATTAAGGTGCTGAACTCCTTGCGCACAAAGAAAGTATCACCCGAACAAGCAACAGCGGATATCCGCGCCTTGCTCGAGCGCACGCTCAAGGCGCCAGACCCAGCCTTTCGCCAATACATAGAGCAAATCACCAACGAAAGCTGTGCCGCCATGGCCGACCTGCATAACAGCAGTACCAGCGCCCAACGCGTTCGCCTGGTGAAGACTCTGCAAGGTTACGAAGGCGATGCCCAATCACTGTTTGACCAGGTGCCGCGAAGCAACGCCACACCGGCCGCGTCTGCAACCCCGTCCCAATAGATAGCTGAACAACAACGTCCATGGCTACCGCCCCATCCGACTTTGCACAGTATTGCTGCGAGCTACTTTCAAGTGTAGGCACCTGCACTGCCAAACGCATGTTTGGTGGTTGGGGTATCAGCACGGATGGACTGACCATTGCCATCATTGCAAACCTCGGCTCTGGCGAGAAGCTTTGGCTCAAAGTCAGCGAAGACAACATTCCACAATGGCAAGCCGCTGGCTGCGAACGCTTTACCTATGCGTCCACCCAAGACGGCAAGACCGTGTCACGCGGCATGAACTACTACAGCGCGCCA
>JBDTAG010000499.1:0-5583 GCA_039924745.1 Rhodoferax sp. | reverse complement strand
GCGAGACGACTGCTGGCGGTCCACATCACCGAGCATCACCGCATGGCCGCGCGAGGCGTAGTAGCCCGCGATATTGGTGGACAGCGTCGATTTACCGACACCGCCCTTGGGATTGGCCACAACGATGATGGGCATGCTTTTTCCTCTCCAAGAAATGCTATGTTAGCGCCATGGAACATCTACCCTCTTGGCTCATCAACAGCTTTATTTACCTTAGTGCCGCCGTCATCGTCGTGCCATTGAGTCGAGCCCTCGGCTTGGGCTCCATCATCGGCTACCTGGCAGCCGGCATCGCCATCGGCCCTTGGGGCCTGGGCTTTGTGACCAACGTACAAGACATTCTGCACTTCGCCGAGTTTGGCGTCGTGCTGATGCTGTTCCTGGTCGGGCTGGAGCTGGAGCCCAAGCGTTTGTGGAGCATGCGCCGCCCCATTTTTGGCTGGGGCAGCGCCCAAGTGGCGGGCTGCGCTGCCGCGCTCTTTCTGGTGGCCTGCGCGTTTGGCGTGCCGTGGACCATTGCCCTCGTTGGCTCACTGGGCTTGGCGCTGTCGAGCACAGCCATTGCCTTGCAGGTCATGGGCGAGCGCAACTTGTTGCCCACGGGCAGCGGCCAAGCAGGATTTTCGATTCTGCTGTTCCAGGACGTGGCTGCCATTCCGATCCTGGCCTTGCTACCTCTTTTGGGCGGTTCTCTTGAAGGAAATCACCATGTAGCCCTCGTGGAACGGGCGCAAGAAGCTATCAAAATAGTAGCAGTCATCGCTGGCATCATTATCGGCGGCCGCCTTTTGTTACGCCCGCTGTTGCGCTGGATTGCGCGCAGCAAGACGCCGGAAATCTTTACCGCTGCATCCCTGTTACTCGTTGTCGGCATTGCGGCCTTGATGCAAATCGTCGGCCTGTCCATGGCGCTGGGTGCCTTCTTGGCCGGCGTGCTGCTGGCCGAGAGCGAATACCGGCGCGAGCTGGAAACCAATATCGAGCCCTTCAAGGGTCTGCTGCTGGGTCTGTTCTTCATCGCCGTGGGCATGGGCGTGGATTTGGGTGTGCTGCGCGATTCGCCACTGCAAATGGCCGCCGTGGTGCTGGGCTTTCTAGCTGTGAAGGCGGTGGTTATCTTCACGATTGCCCGCCTGATGAAACTGCCGTTCCAAGAACGGCCGGTGTTCACGCTGCTGCTAGCACAAGGCGGTGAGTTTGCGTTTGTGGTCTTCCAAGCCGCCGCCGGTGCCGACGTGCTGCCTGCGCAAACTGCCTCGCTATTGATTGGCGCGGTGGCGGTGTCCATGTTGGTGAGCCCGCTGTTGTTGGTCGCCATCGACAAGCTCTTGCTGCCGCGTTATGCCAACTGTGGTGTGCCGGAGCTGGAGGAAATATCGGAGCAGCAGAACGCACCCATCCTGATCGCAGGCTTTGGCCGCTACGGGCAAATCGTGTCGCGTGTGCTACTGGCTCAGGGCCACACCTGCACGGTGCTGGACCACGATGCTGAAATGATTGAGGCGGCCCGCAGCTTTGGATACCGCGTGTTTTATGGCGATGCCACGCGCCTGGATCTGCTGCGCACCGCCGGTGCCGGCCAGGCCAAGATTCTTGTGGTGGCCGTAGACGATGTGACGCAGTCTTTAAATATTGTGGACTTGGCGCGCGAACATTTTCCGCAGCTCCAAATTGTGGCCCGCGCCCGCGATGTAACGCACTGGAACCAGTTGCGTGAACGCGAGGTAATGCTGGTGCAACGCGAGTTGTTTGAATCGAGCCTGCTCAGCGCGCGCAGCGTGCTCGAACTACTGGGCCAGGAAGCGACCGCCGCGCAGAGCACCATCCAGGTCTTTCGCCAGCACAACTTCGAACTGTTCGAGCAGCTTCACCCGCATTACAAGGATCGTGCCAAATTGATTTCAGTTGTCAAACAAGGCCGCTTGCAGTTGGAAGAGCAAATGGCCAAGGAAAGAAGCGAGCAGCTCCGGCTTCGCGTCTGACCGACTACTGCCCCGCAATTACCGTGGCGGTGGAGGGGGCGGGTAATACGGTGCTGGTGGCGCTTGCGGTGGTGGCGGCGGGGCGTAGTACTGAGCCGGTGGTGGCGGTGGTGGTGCTGGCTGCACATACACCACGCGGCCAACTGGGCGGGCATAGCCTTGCTGCGCGGGCTGGTTGTTCTTGGACACCATGCACTGTTGGTAGGCGATGTCATAGCGCTGCTGCGCACTTTGATTGTCGGCTGCGCTGTTGCCCGCTCCAATCGCCGTTCCCATGACAAGACCGGTGGCAGCACCCGCGGCCGTATTGTTGTTGTGGCGACCGCTCATGGCTGAACCGACCGCCGCGCCCAAGATCGTTCCGACGACGGCAGCGCCTACGGCCCGATCATTGCTGGTGTCTGGCCCAACTGACTGTTGGGCATAACTGCGGCAATATTGGTCTTCTTGGGCAAACAAATCCAATGGTTTGCCGGGTGCCGGCATGATGGCCACACGCGGGCCCTGCGGCGCCACAGCGCAACCCGCCAGGCTCACCAGGCAAAGGGTTGCAATCGAAAGATTAAGTCGACTCAAAGACGTTTTCATTGTGGTGCTCCAGAGGGGGTAGCTGGTACGGTTTTCCAACCACCAGGACACGATGCGACATAGGGATAGTAGCCCCGGGACGCATTGCAGTAATACCAGAACTGCTGTTGTGCAGGCTGTGCAACCGGTGGCTGGGCAGGTACCACCTGTACGGAAGGCTGTTCGATCACGACCGTTGGCGGTATGTAGGGGTCTGGGTAAGGGTACACCGGTTGCGGGTAGAAATACCAGCCACCCCCGGCCACCCACCACCAGCCATTGCGCCCCCCGTGCCACCCATGGCGCCAGGCGCCAGAGTGCCAGCGCCGCGCGTCGTGGGTTTCAAAAACGCGGATATCTCCGTGCCAACCGGGGCCGCGGTGCTGCGCCAAGGCCGCTATGGGCATGGCTGCCATCACAGCAACGGTTGCCACACAGGTCCAACCAAGAATCGATTTCATACAAACACCCTTTAATCCGTCAAAAAAGGAGCGCGTCGCCCGCGCCGTAACCGTATTAACGCTCTGATCGCATATCAGGTGGACGGTTCCCTGAAATCTTTACCCTCACTTCACCTGCCGGAAACAGTTTTAGCCAAGGGAAATTTCATACTGCCGGACATGCAAATCAAATACTGCCCAATCGAAGGTGGCAACTTCGGAGACACTCTGAACACGATGGTTTGGGACAGGCTATTTCCTGACCTGAACCAGCGCAAGGAAGATATTCTGGTCTACGGAATTGGCACCCTGCTGGACGGGCGCCACGACCGGTCTTTGAAGAAAATTGTATTGGGCTCTGGGCTGGGTGAGGCTAGCGCCGCCCTACCCGACCCAAATTGGGATTTTCGCTGGGTTCGCGGTCCCCTATCTGCCCACGAGTTTGGCTTGTCGAGCGAACTGGCTCTGGGCGACCCGGCTGTGCTGTGGCCCGAACTGCAAGCCGGGAGCGGCGGCACTGCGGGTGGCCCGATAGGGTTGATCCCCCACTACCGCACATGGGACAGCTACGATTGGGTAGAAGTTGCGGCCAACGCCGGCATGGTCGCCATCAACCCCCGCTTGCCGCCCAGCGATGTGATCGCCCAAACCCGAAACTGTTCAAAGATCATGGCCGAGTCATTGCACGGCGCGATTTGCGCCGACGCCATGACCATACCGTGGGCGCCCTGCATATTGGCGCACCGCTTCAATGAATTCAAGTGGAAAGATTGGCTGGCAACCATCGATCGCGCCTTTGAACCCATGGTCGCAGACCGGCCGCTGGTCCGCAAAATTGGCAAACAAAAGGCTTTGGCCAACCGGCTGGCCCGTTTGGTTAACTACAAAGCCCATACGCGGCGCCCCTCTCTGCGGGCCGTAAATAGCGCCACACCGGTAGACGCACGTTGCGTGTCGGAAGCGTTGGCACGGTATGCAAACAATGAGGCGAACTTTGCCTGTAGCAGACCCTCCGACATAGACCGCCAAAGACAACGCATGTTGGCTGCCTGTAACACCTTTGCCCAGGACTACGGACTCTTGTTCACCCCCTGAGGCTGTGCGCGCGGGTCATGGTAACCTTGTGCCATGTTCAGTCCGTCCCAAGCCGATGTGCGCCGCTTCTTTTGTTCTGTTTACGCCAAGGCCCTCGCGGGCACTACGCTCGAAGCTATTGAAACCATAGCAAGTCAGTGGATGAATGAGCATCCGGAATATACAAAAGACTTTGCAGACGAAGACGCCGCTCTGGCCAGTATGGCTGATGTCCAAGACGGCAGGACCAACCCGTTTTTGCACCTGTCCATGCACCTGTCTATCAGCGAGCAATGCAGCATCGACCAGCCCCGCGGCATCCGCCAAGCTGTGGAGTTACTAACCCACAAACGGAATTCTTTGCACCAAGCCCACCACGAAACCATGGAATGCCTGGGAAAGATGCTGTGGGACAGCCAGCAGGCTGGGCGCCCTCCGGAAGGCGATGCCTATATTGCCTGTGTACAGCGCCAAGCCACCAAGGATTGAGACTTCTCCCAAAGGTTAAATGTCCAATAAAAAAGCCGCTGAATCAGCGGCTTTTAAACGACTATCTATCCATTTTTACTTGAATTTGAATTCGTGCTCTGGCACGGTCTTCAACTCGCCGGGCAAGCTGCCAATGTAGTTGGCGATTTCCTTCAGTTCAGCAAGGGAGAACTGCTTGACCATGCCACCCATGATTGCGTTACTGCGGCCTACTTGGGGGTTGTGCTCAGTCTTGTAGGACTTGAGTGCTACGTAGAGGTAATCTTTGTGCTGGCCAGCAAGCTTGGGGTATGACGGGTCCAGCGGCTTGCTGAAATTGTCGCCATGGCAAGAGACACAGCCACCCTTGGCGACCAATTCCATTGCTTTGGCAGGTCCATCAGCGGCTTTGCTTGGAAGCGTAGCACCCGGAACCACACCACTGGTCGAGTAAAAAGCAGCCAGGTCAGCAATATCCTGGTCGGTGAGCGGATCGGCGATGCCGCGCATGGTGGGGTGCTTGCGATCGCCTTTTCTGTAGGCTGTCAATGCTGAAATGATGTACTGGGCGCCCTGGCCGGAGATCTTGGGTACCTTATGCACTTCAGGGAAGCTGGCTTGGTAGCCCACGATGCCGTGGCAGCCCATGCACATCGAATTTTTTGACTCACCTTGCTTGGCATCGCCTTTGATCTCATCGGCAAATGCGGAGAAAGCGGTCACTTGAGCGACAAGGGCGACTAAAAGGGAGAGCAACAGTTTGTTCATTTTGCAAGGACAATCAGACAATGTGTGATGTAAATCTACTGTTGATTATATAGACCAGCTTTCACGCCCGGCGCAGCCGTCACGCTGCATGTCTGCCTTTCCACTTTCGCCCAGTGCGCTTCAAACCATGAAATTCCACGGAACCAAGAACTACGTCGCTACCCAAGACCTGATGTTGTCTGTCAACGCGGCCATCACGCTAGAGCGCCCGACAAGGCGACGCTGCTGCGCAGCCTCGACCACGTCTTCCGCGACGAGATGCACACGCCGTTCGCCGAGCAACT
>JBDTAG010000498.1:0-10261 GCA_039924745.1 Rhodoferax sp. | reverse complement strand
CCACTCACGCTGGTTGTGATGGATGCAAGTCAAAAAATGCAGTCGTTTGACGGCGTCAAGTTGGCTACGTTCAAGTGGTGCTTTCTGGCGGATTCAGCGTCTGTTGCGTTGATGCAAACACAGGTTCATGGAACCAACTATGAATACTTTGAACAGCGTGCGCTGCAAGACGGTCGGCTGATTGACAAGTACGAATTCGCACACGAGGAAGATGAGAACACCGAGGCGCGCAAGCGCGCACCAGCTTGGGTCAAATGTCCTGTCTATTGACTGCCTGATTGGGGCCTCAATGAAAGCGTTCAGAACGGCCAAACCCCTGCCTTTTCGCCAGTAGAGACAATTGGCCCGGTCCATGGCACGGCGGTGAAAGATGCCCCGATGGTCGCAAATGCAATGGTCTGCTCCGCAGAAAACGCATCAATCGCTATTAACTTTATAGCAATATTCGTAGATTCCACGAGGGCTACCCCGCAATTTTGTCTGCAGATCGGATAATTCGAGCCTGGCCTATTTTTTACTGTTGATGTGGTTGGTGGGGCGTGAATTTTGGCGCCTACCGGGGTTCTTGCAGCAGTTGCACCATGTCCGCCAGACCCAACTGGTTGGCGAGTTGTAGGGCGGTCAATCCCTCACGGTTGGTCAAGTTTGAGTCAGCCCCCATTGCCAACAGCGTACGCACAATCGACACCTGCTGATGGCGCACGGCCAGCATCAGCGCGGTGTTGCCGTTGTCGTCGCGGGTGTTGATGGCAACGCCCTGTGTCAGCAGCTGTTGCAATCCATCGGTATTCCCAGTGCGCGCGGCCTCCAGGAACGCAGCACTTGGCGATGCCGTTTGCATGTTGCGCGCGCGTGGCGCTGCGCTCAGCCGGGGCGCGGGGGACAGAGCGGGAGCAGCGTCGGCTACTGCGGGGGCCGGCGGCGGAGGGGCAATAACAACTGGTGCTGGTGGCGCATGTGGCACCGGTGACGGGGGTACTGCCACGTGTGCGGCTGGAGCTTTGCGCGCAGAGGCTTCTGTGAAGCCTTGGACACGTGCTTCATCCAGGCGAGCCGAATCAGAGACCGTATCCGCCAATCTTTTGTCGGATTCCTGAGTGGCATCAGGCGCGTTGACAGTTTGTGCCGGATCGGCGCGCCGCGCAGTTGCGTTGCTTGTAGCTTTTGCTGCAATCTGTGTGGGTGTGGGTGTGGCTGTTGGTTCGGGTGCTGGCTTAGGACTCAGCGCTTCCTCTTTGTGCGCTATTTCTTCCGCAGCGGCTTTGGTGGGTGTCGGCGCGGGGGCCGCGACACCTAAACCGGCCTCGCGCTCATCAGGCGTGCCGTGGTCGATTTGCACGTAGATCAGCCCCGCAAAACCTATAACCGCCAAGCTGGCCACCAAAGACAACTTCCACTGGCTTTGGTTGGCGGCAGGCTGGGTTGTGTTCGGTTTGACTTCTACTGTCTGAACAGCATTGGTGGCTTGGTCGCGCAGCATTTGCGCGTGGGCGCGCGCGGCATTGCGCACCCGGTCGGACGGTTTGCGCGGGTCCTGCGCCACGGCGTCAGCGTAGCGCTCTAGCAGCTCATCGCGCGGCTCGGTCATGTGTACTCCTGTAGCAGTTCGCGCAAGCGGCTGCGCGCGTAGCGCAGGCGGCTTTTTGCAGTCTCAAAACTCACGCCGGTGGTGTTGGCAATGTCTTGCACGTCCATACCCGCTTCGGCTTGCAACATGAAGGCCTCGCGTTGCGCGAAAGGCAGTTGCTCTATGGCATCGAGCAATGCCTGGGCTTGTTCTTTTGACTCGAGGCGTTTGAGCGGTCCAAAGCCCGAATTGGCAGCCAGCGTTTGAACCAGGCTGATGCTGTCCGATTCGGCATCGTCGTCCAGACTGATATGGTTTTTGGTGGTGCGAAAGTAGTCGATTAACCGGTTGTGGGCCAACGTGAACAACCACGTTTTGAATTTAGCCTTGGGCTGGTAGTGGGGCGCTTGGCGGGCCAGTGCAAACCACACGTCTTGCAATAAATCGTCTGCCACCGCCTGCACCCGCACACTCCTGAACACGTAGCGCCAAACGCCCATTTCATGGCGGTCGTATAGCAGGTTGAAGGCCTGCAAATTGCCGCAGGCGTAGCGCAGCATCAGCGACTCGTCGGTTTCGGATGGAAGGTCGATTGCGCTGGCCATGGCCCGCATTATGGGCCGCATGCTGCACTCAATAGCGGCGTGCCGGTGGATCAGGCACGTAGGACAGTGCATCTGAGTTGGGAAAGGGGTTGGGTGTGTGCACAGGCCGCTCATGAATGACTCCTGCGGCAATCAGGTTTTGTCGGCTGTCGTAGCGGATGGAGACGATCTCGTTGGGTTGCACTTGCAATCGCTCAAAGCTGGTGCGCGACACATACGAATCTTCTCGCTGGCCGTGGCCGGTGCCCAGCTTGGGTGAGCGCAGGGCTTGCTCTGGAGCAATGGTGGCCGGAGCTGGGGCAGCGGCGCCCATGCTCTTTTGGGCCATCGCACTGGCGCTGGGGGGTGCAGATGCCGTGTTGTCCGCACGGCTTTGTGCTGCGTCCCGCTCTTGGTGGTATGGCGTGGGTGCCAGCACGGCCACGGGTTCGGGCAGGCGTTCCTTGAACAGCGCCACGCCGATCACGCCCACTTGATTGGGCCGCCCGGTGCGTTCCGCATAGGAGTCAACTGAGGCTGCAAATTCGAAGGCTGCCACTTCTGAATTGCTTTTGCGCCAGCCGGTAATTTGGTAGTTGTACCAGGCGCCAAACACATATCCGGTCTGCCCCCAGTCTGCCGTTGCACCATTGACTACGTTGATGCCATCGACCGACGTGACCGCCATCACGCGCTCACCGATGTTGTTGCGAATGGCAATGGCGTAGCGCGCACCGGGTGCGCCAGCCACCCAATACTCGCCCTTGCTGAAATAGACCGGTAACGTGGCGCCGGTGTTGCGGTCCACCACGGTGACATCGGCCAGACGGCCAATGGCTTGCGCTTGCAGACCACTGCAAACCAGCACCACGGCCAGACCCAGACGGCTCAGATTCTTGTACATGCTGACTCCAAAAGTTGATTGAGGAGTGGACTGAAACGAAGCTGATAGTGCGATGGGGTTAAATTTTTTGAAATATTTTTTGGTTGATGCGGCTTTGGTGAAAACCGAATATGCAGTCGTCTGCTGGAAACGCATAGGCGAAAATGGCCGCTAGCCCTCGTATCGTATAGCGATGTAGCTATCAAATTAATAGTGATTGCTCTGTGTGCAGCTTTTTTTGCATCGCATGCTGCAATATGCAGTTTGCTTCGAAGGTGTGATGTCACACAGACATATTGTCCCGTCTGCGTAGAATCAGTTATGAGTTTGTGCTTCCTGGTGGCATACCGAATTGGGAACCCAATGCCGTGGTGGCCAAGTGTTCATGTTTTCATTCTTTTTTACCGGAGGTTTTACTATGCAAGCAGCATCACCCCAGATGATCATCATTGGCAGCCTGATCGCGGTCTTAGTGGTCGGGCTTGTTGCCCGTTATTTTGGCCAACGCAGTCATACCCATGGGTCTCACAACCGATTCGGCGTGGACCATAGCCAAGACATATTCGAAATGGGCAACCGTACGCGTGCCGCAGCTCTGCGTAAAGAAAATGAACGCGGTTCAGCATCGGCCACCAGCTTGAGCCGGTAACCGTTTGACGGTCAATTTTCACTAAGCGACCTGGCGGACAGACGCTAAGCGGACAGGCCTTCACAGTGGGGACATGCGGTTTATTTTGACCGCGTACAACCAATAGAGGACCTGTTATGAAATTCTTAATTCCATCCGTTTTGTTGATTTCCGTCTTGGGTTTGGGTGCTTGCACCGGCCCCATGGGCCCACCCGGTGCGACCGGCGATACGGGTGCAACTGGCAACCAAGGTAACCGAGGCAACACCGGCAGCACCGGTCGTCAAGGATCCACGGGTTACACCGGTGCGACAGGAGCTACTGGCAACCAAGGAAATACCGGAAATACCGGTTACACAGGTGCTACTGGTTCGACCGGTGCAACAGGTGATACCGGTGCCACAGGCAACCAAGGTAACACTGGCTATACCGGCGCTACCGGTGCGACTGGTTCAACCGGCGATACGGGTGCTACTGGTTCCAAAGGTAACACCGGCAACACTGGCAACAAAGGTAATACCGGCAACACTGGCGCCTCGGGTGGTGCCACGATTCTTGTGATTCCCCCAACCAAGTAATACGCCAGCGGTGCGCTGATATTGCCGTAGCCGCACTGCGAGGATGCACTGGCGTGTGTGTCCTGAAGCAGTGTGGCGCAGTGCGACGACAAGTCGGATTTGCACAAACTATGTTCTCATTGCCTTCTTTGGCAACTGAGCTCTATATTTCATGCAATCCTCCGCCAAATGTGCGATCACTGTCGCGCTCGACGTACTGGCGTTTACATCCCATGCTGAAACAAAGTTTTCTTTCGCCACGACACCGGGCAAGTTGCCCAAAGACGTAGTTCCGCTGGACTACAAAATCCATATCGTTCCCGACCTTAAGGCGTTCACTTTTAGTGGTACGGAAGAGGTGGCGATTGAGGTGCGTAGTGCGACGCGCATGATTGTGCTCAACGCCAATCTGCTTCAAATCGATGCTGCTACGCTGACTGGGACGGGGCTAATTTCGCAAAACCTGCAGCCACACCACGACGCTGAGCAGCAAACCCTCAGCTTTGTATTGCCGCAGCAATTGGCCAAAGGCCACTACACGCTGAAGCTGCAATACCGTGGCGTCATCAACCGCACGGCACAAGGTCTGTATTACGACCGCTACAAAGTGGGTGCAGATGAGAAGATCATGATCGGCAGCAACCTCGAAGCGACCGATGCGCGCATGTTCTTTCCGTCGTGGGACGAGCCAGCATTCAGGGCCCGTTTTCAGATGATTGCTGATGTGCCAGCCAGTTTTACTGCCATCTCCAATATGCCGGTGCAACGCGAACAGACATTGCCCAACGGTGACAAGCGCTTCGAATTCGCAACGACACCCAAGATGTCCACCTACCTTGTGGTGCTGACCGCCGGTGAGTTGGAGCGCAGCAGTGCCATGCAGGATGGGACCGAAATAGGCGTGGTGACGACTGCGGGCAAGCAAGCCTCGGCGGCGTATGCGCTGAAAATCAGCCAAGATCTGGTGCACTATTACAACGACTATTTTGGAGTGCGCTACCCGTTGCCCAAGCTTGACCAGATTGCGGTGCCGGGCGGTTTTGGTGGTGCCATGGAAAACTGGGGTGGTGTCATCTACAACGAAACCACGATGTTGTACGACCCCGCCAAAAGCCCAGTCAGCACACAGGAGCGCGTGTTCACTGTAATCGCACACGAGACCGCGCACCAGTGGTTTGGTAACTTGGTCACCATGGCGTGGTGGGACAACCTGTGGCTTAACGAATCCTTTGCATCGTGGATGGAATCCAAGGCCACGGCCCATTTCAATCCAGCCTGGCACAGCACGCTCAGTGCCAACGGATCCCGCGAACTGGCCATGGCTGACGATGCTTTGAAGAGCGCGCACCCAATCTACCAGCCAGTGACGAATGAAAGCCAAGCTGCAGATGCCTTTGACCGCATCACCTACGAAAAAGGTCAGGCCTTTGTGCGCATGCTCGAAGCTTATTTGGGCGACAAAGCTTTTCGCAAAGGCATACGCAGCTACATCGCGGAACACCAGTACTCGAACACCACCAGTGCCGATCTGTGGGCGGCGCTCTCCAAAGCATCGGGTAAGGCGGTTGACACATTCGCACGGGATTGGACGATGCAGCCCGGCTTTCCGCTGGTCAGCGTGGATACGCAGTGCGTCAAAGGCCAGCGCCAGATCACGTTGCATCAACAGCAGTTTTTGCTCGACTCCAGCATCCAAAGCGATCGTCGGTGGAGCGTGCCGGTACAAATCGGAAGCCTAAACGGCAAACCAGACTATGTGTTGCTGAACAAGCGCAGCATGGTCGTATCGCGCCCCGGCTGCGACGGTCCTCTGGTGGTGGACCCTGAAAGTGTGGGCTACTACCGCGTGCAGTATTCGCCGCCCCTGCTGGCGGAGTTGACCCATCAACTGAACCAATTGCCCGACAGTGCGCGCGTCAAGGTCGCGACCGATGTCAGTGTGCTGTTCAGTGTTGGTCGTCTGCCCGCATCCGCCTTCTTTGACATTGTCAAAGCATTGAAGGACGAGCCGCGCGCCGCCGTCTGGGCGGTGCTGCTGGACCGTTTGGAGCGTCTCGATGAACTGTCCCGCGACAATGCGACCACGCGCCAGGCGCTGCGCCGCTTTGCCATTGCAGCCGTGGCGCCCCGGTTCAAACAGTTGGGCTGGGATGGCGTGGCGGGCGAGTCGGTGGACCGTGCCCAAACCCGTATTGCCATACTGCATTTTTTATCCGATATGGGCGACGAGGCAACCCTTCTGGAAGCGCGCACGCGCTTTGCCCGCTATGTGACTAACCCCGCGAGCCTGGCGCCAGCGCTGTTGACCGTGGTCATGGACGCAGTGGGTAGTCATGCTGACCAAGCAACGTACGACACATTGTTGGAACTGGCACATAAAGCAGAAGGAACCGAGGAAAAGGACCGCTTTTACAGAGCCGCCTTTTCGATGAAAGACGCAAAGCTGGCTGCACAGGCGTTGCCTTTAGCCTTGTCCAACGATTTGCCGCCGTTGGTGGCCAGCGGTGTTTTGTCTGACTTGGCGCATGAACACACCGCGCTGGTTTGGGCCTATGTGCAGCAACATATAGACGCTTTGCTGCACATGCAGCCAGACTACCAGCGCAACGCCTATCTGCCCACGCTGTTGACCACCAGCAGTGATGCAGTCCAGGCAGATGAATTACTGGCCTTCGTCACATTGCACCTTCCCACGGAAGCTTTGGTGCCAGCACAGCGCAGTGCTGAAGGCATTCGCCTGCGCGCGCAACTCAAGGCGCAAATGCTGCCAGAGTTGGCGCGCTGGTTCACGCCTTAGGCAAACACGCCGGCCGTGTCCTGCATACGCTTGGACACCTCTCCCAGGTGGTGCAGGCTGTCACCAAAGGTCATTTCCAGTTGCGTGAGCTTCTTGAAATAGTGGCTGACGATGTATTCGTCTGTGACGCCAATGCCGCCGTGTAACTGTACGGCTTGTGCGGCTACGTAGCGCATGCTTTGGCCCAACTGGTACTTTGCGCGTGCCATCGCGGCACGGCGCTCAGGTGCTGGGGCATTGAGCTTGAGGCTGGCGTAGTAGCTCATGGAGCGGGCCAATTCAAGCTGCATCTTCATGTCGGCGGCGCGGTGGCGCAAGGCCTGGAAGCTGCTGATGACAACACCAAACTGCTTGCGCGTGTTCAAGTATTCGGCGGTTATGGCCATCGTCTTGTCCATGACGCCCACGGCCTCGGCACAACTGGCGGCAATGCCGATGTCCACAGCATGCTCCAACGCGGTCAAGCCGTCTGTAGTAATCAACGTGGCGGGCGCATTTTTGAGAACAACTTCCGCGGCACGGCTACCGTCTTGTGTGCCGTATCCGCGGGTGGTCACCCCAGCGGATGTGCGTTCTACCAAAAAAAACGCCAACTGGCTGTTGATCTTGGCCGGCACGATGAAGGCGTCAGCTTGGTCACCCACGGGTACTACGCTTTTTGTAGCATTCAATACATAGCCGCCGGGGGCTTGCGTCGCTTTTGCTTCACATACATCCAGCTTGTAGCGGGCCGCACGCTCTTGGTACGCCAGCACCACCAAAGCCTCGCCGCTGGCGATCTTGGGCAACCAAGCTGCCTTGGTGGCTGCGTCGGCATATCCGGCCAACACGCCGCTTGCGATCAGGGATTGCGGCAGGGGTTCGAGCACGATGCCGCGGCCCAACTCTTCCATCACCACCATGCCCTCAACCGGGCCCATGCCCAAGCCGCCATCCGCTTCGGGAACATACAGTCCACATAAACCAAGCTCAGCGATTTCGTTCCACGCGGCGCGGTCAAAGCCGCCCGCCTTTTCGGCGGCACGACGACGCTCAAACGTGTAGCCCTTGTCTACCCATTTGCGCACGGCATCGCCGAGTTGTACTTGGTCGTCAGAAAAATCAAAATCCATGTCTATCTCCTGGGTTTCAGCTCAGAACGGTCTGCGCGACGATGTTGCGTTGCACTTCGTTCGATCCGCCATAAATGGTGGTCTTGCGCATGTTGAAGAAGGTCGATGCCAACGGCGCGTTGCCGACTGCGCCGCCAGGGAAGTCGCCTTGCCAGCCGGCTTCCATTGCCTCGCGAATCAATGGCAGGGCAAAGGGGCCTGCGGCCAGCATCATCAAGTCGGAATACCGCTGCTGTAACTCGCTGCCGCGGATTTTGAGCAAGCCGGCAATGTCCAACGAGTTCTTGCCAGACTTCTCTGCGGCCAGCACGCGAAGGACCAGCATCTCCAGCGCGACTACTTCCACTTCCAGCTTGGCGATTTCGTCGCGGAAGCGCGAGGCTTCGGCACCCCCTTCGGTAGGGTCCCACACGCCTTCACGCTTGGCAATGCGTTTGAGGCGTTCCAGCTCGCGCTTGGCGCGGTTTACATCGGCGATGTTGGTGCGCTCATGGCTCAGCAAGTGCTTGGCATAGGTCCAGCCCTTGTTCTCTTCGCCAATCAGGTTCTCTGCCGGTACTTCGACATTGTCGAAAAACACCTCGTTGACTTCTGCCCCGCCATCCAGCAACACGATGGGGCGCACGGTCACACCGGGTGACTTCATGTCGATCAGCAGGAAGGAAATGCCGGTCTGTGGCTTGCCCTCGGTGCTGGTGCGTACCAGGCAGAAGATCCACTCGCCGTATTGGCCCAGCGTGGTCCATGTCTTCTGGCCGTTGACGATAAATTTATTGCCCTGGCGCTCGGCGCGGGTTTTGACCGATGCCAAGTCAGAGCCGGAGCCGGGTTCGCTGTAGCCTTGGCTCCACCACACGTCACCGCTGGCAATGCCGGGCAGGAAACGCTTTTGCTGTTCGGCATTGCCAAAAGCCATGATCACCGGTGCAACCATCACCGGACCAAATGGCACGACGCGCGGTGCTCCACCGAGTGCACATTCTTCTTCGAACAAATGCTTTTGCACGGCGTTCCAACCGGGGCCACCAAATTCTTTGGGCCAGGCATGACCCAGCCAGCCTTTTTTGCCCAGAATCTTGGCCCAGCGCTGCATATCGTCGCGGGTCAGTTCCAGTGCGTTGTGCACCTTGTGGGAAATATCTGCGGGCAGGTTAGCGCCCACCCAAGTGCGAATGTCTTCGCGGAATTTCTGCTCTTCAGGGGTAAATGCCAAGTCCATCTAATGTTCTCCAAGTAGACATTCCGCTTTTTAGCACGGTCGTTCGATTCGCTCTGTCAAAGTTGCGACAGACCCTTGGAGCGGGCGGGGCTTGGCAGCCCAGACCTTGGCAACTACCTAGCGGTAAAACGCCTCGACGGTGCCTTTGAGCTTGATCATTACTGGATGGCCTTTGCGGTCCACGGTTTTGCCCGCGGGAACTTTGACCCAGCCTTCGCTGATGAAGTACTCGGCCACGTCATTGCGTTCTTTGCCGTTGAGGCGAATGCCGATGTCGTGCTCAAACACGGCGGCGTTGAAGTGTGGGCTGCGTGCGTCGGTGGACAAATGGTCGGGCAGGGACGGGCGTTCGGTCGTTTCAGTCATGGATATCTTCTTTTGAGGATTGGAGAGTTTGTTTAAGGGGCTGGGCCAGCCGGTGCAACGCCCAGCTCAGCACATAATTTTTGCACGGTCGCGCGCAGGCTGGCCACCTCGGCTTCGAGGCGTTCTATGCGCTCAGCGGTATTGCCGCCACCCGAAGTGCTATCCGCTGCCCGACCGGAAGTGGCCAGTGCAGAGGCATCAACCGGTCCGCACAATAAATGGGCCCACCGCTGCTCACGCGCGCCGCTGGCACGCGGCAATTTGACGACCAGCGGGCCGCCTTTTCTGCGGAACGGTCTTGCAGTTCTTCCAGAAAACCTTCGACTGACGAGATATCCGCAAAGCGGTACCAGCGTTCAGCATTGAGACGCAACTCGCCCGCGGTTTGTGGGCCACGCAGCATCAGCAGACCCAACACGACGGCGGATTGTTCGGGCACGCCCACGCCGCGTTGGAAGTTGTGTTCATAGCGGGCGACGCGGCTGCCACTGGATGCGCGCACCAAGCCGAGTGGCATCAGGGTGTCGAGAGCGGTGGCTATTTCAGCC
>JBDTAG010000497.1:0-7370 GCA_039924745.1 Rhodoferax sp. | reverse complement strand
CTCTGGCAACAAAGTGCGCTTGTCTGTGCGGGATTCTGGATATGGCTTGTCTGAAGACAAGATAGCCCACCTGTTCCAACCGTTCAACCGACTCGGGCGCGAAACCACTGCCGAAGAAGGCACCGGTGTCGGTCTGGCACTTAGCAAGCGCTTGGTGGAGTTGATGGGAGGCTCCATAGGTGCGCACAGCACCATCGGTGTGGGCAGCGTGTTTTGGATCGATCTGAACATTTGCAACAGTCCACTGAAGGGCGCAGCGTGAAAACCTTCCCCATTGTGTGCGTTGGAGGTTCGGCTGGCGGACTGGACGCCTACATACGCTTGTTAAGAAACCTGCCAGCCGATATGGGTGTGGCGGTCGTCATCGTCAACCACATGACTCAATTTCCGACCCGCCTGCATGAGATTTTGCCCAGCTACAGCAGCATGCCGGTGAAGTTGATCGAAGACCATTTGGACATAGAGCCCAACCACGTTTACATCATTCCTGCCAACAAGGACTTGTATGTGGACGGTGAGGGCTTTCGACTGGCCCCGCTTTCCAAGCCACGTGGATGGCCCAATGTCATCACCGTCTTCTTGACCTCTTTGGCGCGCTGCTGGGCCGGCAAACTTGTTGCGGTGATTGTCTCTGGGCTGGACGGCGATGGCGCGGCCGCCATGTGCACGATCAAAAACATTGGCGGCACCACCATCGCGCAAAAACCCAGCACGGCCAGCGAACCTGACATGCCCGAAAGTGCAATGGCAAGCGGTTGTATTGACCTGGTGCTATCACCCGAAGACATCGCCTCCGCAATCATCCATATCGCACGGTCCGAACAAACCGTGCACACACCACATCCCAAGGAACCCATCCATGATTCACATTGACGAAATTCTGGCCGCAAAAATTCTGATCGTTGACGACCAGGAGTCCAACGTGCAGTTGCTGGAGCAACTGCTGCAAGGCGCAGGCTACACCGGCGTTACGTCCACGATGAACCCGGAAGATGTGTGTGCGCTGCACCGCAAGAACGCATACGACTTGATCCTGCTGGACTTGCAGATGCCGGTCATGGACGGGTTCCAAGTGATGGAAAGCCTGAAGACCAGCACGACCGACCCGTACCTGCCAGTCATTGTGCTGACGGCCCAACCCGGTCACAAGCTGCGCGCACTGCAGTCTGGTGCTAAAGACTTTGTGAGCAAACCCTTTGATCTGGTCGAAGTGAAAACACGCATCCAGAACATGCTGGAAGTGCGCCTGTTGTACAAGCGGCTGGCAGATTTCAACAAAATACTGGAGCAAACCGTGCTGGAGCGCACGGCCGAGCTGCGCGAGAGCGAGGCTCGCTACCGCAGCCTGACCGAACTGGCGTCAGATTGGTACTGGGAGCAGGACGAAAACGGTAGCTTCACCAAGGTATCTGGGCCCGTTCTGGAAATGCTGGGAATCCGCGTGGACGGCTTACGCGGTAGTCCGCAAGATGGAAAGCAAGATGCCTGGGATGCATCAGAACGCGAGGCATTGCACGCCACGATTGCAGCACGCGAACCCTTTTTAGACTTTGTCTTTCACCGCATCAATCCTGACGGCTCCAAACAGCAGTTCAAAGTGAGTGGTGAGCCCATGTTCAGCCAGGCTGGCCGATTCTTGGGCTACCGCGGTATTGGCGTTGAAGTTTTCACAACGGCGTGAAGCCACCACGCACGGACACCACTCTATGACCGCTATCACCACCGTTCTGAACAGCCCGCAACAAAACCATTTGCTTGCAGCGCTTGCGCCAGTCGATTTTGACCACTTCTCACAACACCTCGAATTGGTGCCCATGCCCTTGGGCCAAATGCTGTACGAACCCGGCACGCAATTGCGCCATGCCTATTTTCCCACCACCTCAATCGTCTCGCTGCACTACGTTACCGAAACGGGCGCCTCGGCTGAAACGGCGGGTGTTGGGAATGAAGGCGTTGTAGGCGTTTCACTCTTCATGGGCGGTGATACGACGCCCAGCTCCGCGGTGGTGCAGACCGCCGGACACGCTTACCGCCTGGACCGCCATGTGTTGCAAAGCGAATTCAACCGTGCGGGCGCGTTCCAGCGTTTGCTGTTGCGCTACACGCAAGCACTCATGACACAAATGGCACAAACGGCGGTTTGCAACCGCCACCACTCGGTCGAACAGCAACTGTGCCGTTGGCTGTTGCTGACCATGGACCGGGTGCCTGCACGTGAGCTGGTCATGACGCAAGAATTGGTTGCCAGCATGCTGGGTGTGCGCCGCGAAAGCGTAACTGAAGCTGCTGGCAATTTGCAGACCGCAGGCTACATACGCTATCGACGAGGCCACATTGCGGTTCTAGAACGCAAGGGCCTGGAATCAAGAACCTGCGAATGCTATGGCGTGGTCAAGAAAGAACTAGACCGTTTGCTCACCGATGTCCACAGGCCCAACGATTGACGATTACTTCTTGATGCTCATCTCGTTGCGCACCAGGCGCACACCGTCGATGCCACGGGCTACTTCCATAGCGCGGTCGATCTGGGTCTGGTTGTCAACAAATCCGGTTAGCAGCACTTCATCGTCTCGCGTCACTACCGCAATGTCAAAGCTCTTGATACTGGCGTCGGCCAGCAGCGCAGCTTTGACTCTACTGGTCATGATGGTGGCGTCAACCTTTTTACCCACGGTGGTAGGGGCACCTTTCAAGACCACGTTGTTTTGAACATCTTTCACTCCGGCCACAGCGCGGGTGATGGTGATCGCACGATCCACCTGCGATTGGTTGTCTACATAACCGCTGAGTTGCACTTCGCCTTTGCGGGTCTCCACCTTAAAGTCAAAGCTTTTGATGTCGGCGTCCGCTAGCAATGCGGACTTGATACTGCTGGTGATCACACTGTCATCAATATCGGTGCCAACTGTCGTGCTGGCGGCAGGTGCACTCACGCTGTCAACCGGTTTACTACAGCCAACGACGGTTACGACGAGCGTGCTCGCCAGAGTAGCGTTCAATAGAAGGGATACAAACTGGGTTTTCTTCATAGGGTTCTCCAAAACAAAAATCAATCACCGGGTTTTGAATGTGCAGGCTGTACCTTGCGCCACTGCCCGACAAAGGTCTGTTCGCTTGCGAACAAATAGCGGTACTACAGACGGACATGCGCATTTGGCCGCGCAGGGCACATAAAAAAGCCCCAGGTTCCGAAACAGAACCTGGGGCTATTTAATATTAGCGATTAAGGACGGACAGCGATCTCGTTGCGAACGCCAACCACACCCTTGACACCGCGTGCAATGGCTTCAGCCGTATTGCGCTCGGCGCCGTTTTTCGCAAAACCCGACAGCATCACGGTGCCGTTGAGGGTCTCAACCTTGATGGACGCAGCATCAACCTGCTTGTTTTCGACAAAGCGAGATTTGACCAATGTGGTGATGCCAGCATCATCAACATAGGCACCTACGGTCTCTTGACCTCGGTGGACAGCACAGCCTGTAGCCGTGAGCAGTACAACAGCAGAAATGGCGATAGCAAGTGTTTGACGGATTTGCATAGTGAATCTCCTAAATTAGTAAAAATTGCCTCATAGACGGTGTAACTATATGAAAACCGCGATTGGCTGTCCGTGTGCTAGCGCACGGAGCAACTTTAGCGCAAAAAGTTCCGGGCTTTACTCTGTTTGCAGTGGAATGACGAAGCACGTATCGCCTGCCAGCTCTGCCCAACACAGAGTCTGTCCTGGCCTCAGCGCATGGGCTTGCAAGGCAGTTGTCGCCTCTAGTGCATCACCCAGGCTTGCCCGCATGAAGATGAATCGCATACTGCATGTGCCGCGCACCAATGTCATTTCAGCACGGTCCCAATGCGATGGCAAGCACGGCTTAAATGAAAGTTCGCTCGCCCCCTGTTGCAAACCAAAAATCGATTCAACCGCCGCACGGTGCAGCCAGGCTGCCGCACCGGTATACCAGCTCCATCCACCACGACCCACATAAGGGGGTTGTGAATACACATCACCTGCCATGGCATAGGGCTCTATGGCGTAAGCAGCACCCCGCGTGAGATGGCTTGCCCGGTGTGCCGGGCTCAAGTAGGTGAAATAGCGGTAAGGGTCGTCACCTCCGCCAAATGGGTGTTGTGCGTCCTTCGCGCGCGCGGCCTGTGCCATCAGTGCCCACACGCCTGCATGCGAGTACTGGCCACCGTTTTCACGAATCCCCGGTGGATAGGCCTGTATGTACCCTGCACTGGGAATAGACTCGCTAAAGGGTGGATCGAGTAACTTGATCAAGCCGTTTTCTGCGTCCACCAATTGCGCATCCATGGCCGTCAGCGCCATGCTCTGCATATCGGCCGGCGCTGCCTGCGATAGCACGGACCAGGACTGTGCGATCAGGTCAATACGAGCCTCAGAATTGGCGCTGGAGCCCAATGGCTGGCCATCATCAAAAAATGCGCGCTTGAACCAGCGGCCGTCCCATGCAGGCCCTTGCAATGCAGCCTTCCAACCCTTAATGGCTTGCTCCCACGCCTGGACCCGCGCAATTTCGCCACGCGCTTGGGCCAGTGGTAAAAAGTCGGCCACCAGCCGGCACAGGAACCACGCCAACCACACCGACTCACCTCGCCCTTCAATACCGACACGATTCATACCATCGTTCCAGTCGCCACTGCCCATTAGCGGTAGACCGTGCACACCGACCCGCAAGCTGTGGTCGATGGCGCGTGCGGCATGCTCGTAGACAGAGGCCGAGTGAGCACTGATACCGGGGGTGTAGTAGGCGTCTTCGGCGCCCTCCGGAATGCCTGCGCCCTCAAGGAACGGCACTTGTTGCTCCAACAAGGCCACGTCACCAGTCGCGTGGATATAGCGCGTGCAAGCATAGGCCAACCACAACAAATCATCCGAAAAATGGGTGCGGACGCCAGCACCTTGCGGTGCATGCCACCAATGCTGTACGTCACCCTCTTCGAACTGGCGAGAGGCGCACAGCACGATCTGGTCGCGCAGCATTTTTGGTGCGGCCCAGGCTAACGCCATGGCATCCTGCAATTGATCTCGGAAACCGGTTGCACCACCCGCCTGGTAGAAGCCTGCCTTGGCCCATAGTCGACAGGTGACGGTCTGGTACAGCAACCAGCGGTTGACCATTGCGTCAAACAAAGGATCGGGCGTCTGCACCGTAGTGGCACCCAACAATTGATTCCACTGGTCGCGCACTGCTTGCATGCGTTGCTCTGCCGACAAAGCAGCCGCCACAGCGGCAAGCGCCAATGCAGCGTCCACGTTCTGGGCATAGCCCAACATGAACACCCGCTCGCCGGATGTGCCCGCACCCAAAACCATACGCGATGCCAGGGCCCCACAAGGGTCGAGCCCGATACCACTGCGGCGACCCAGGTGGTCAGGTAGCTCGAAGTGCCCGCGGGCATCGAAGCACTCACGCCGATCACAGGTCCAGTCATCCTCGTCATCAGCCTCTAAAGGAAGGCTCAAAAATGCGGTGCCATCGCCAAAGCCCGCCGAGCGCTCACGCTGCGTACACAGCAGTACCGCGAGACTGCCTTGCGCCATGCGCTGCCGCGAAAAGTCGGTCTGCACGGTACCGCGGTCCGCGCGGTTAGCGCCCATCATCCACTCCACCATGCCGATCACCCGTAGTTGAACGGTCTTGGGGCCATTGTTAGTCACCGCGATATTGACCTGTTTTACCGAAGTGTTCGGGTCCACACACCAACTAACACTGACGTCAAGACTGCCTTGGCTGTGGCTGATCACGGTGTAGCCTTGGCCGTGGCGAACTTGGTAATTGCTCGCTTCAGAACCCCAGGCGTTGGGCGTAACGCTCCAGACCTTCAGAGTCTTGGTGTCTTGTAGCAAGAACCACTCAGATGGGGGGTCAGCAACTGCGTCATTTGACCACGCGGTCAATTGATTCAACCGGCTGTTGAGGGCCCAGGTGTATCCGCTACCGGCCTCAGAAACCTGCGCGCCAAAGTTTGGATTGGACAATACGTTGATCCATGGTTTCAGCGGCCGCACCCCAGTACCAACCGCAAACGCAAACTCTCCGGTTTCGGGTAAAAAATTACCTTTGGGCGGCGTCATCGTGAGGCCCATACGTGCACTCGCGACTAGGCCCATACCGGAAACGGTCAACCGCTCTTCCAATGCTTGTTCATGCAACGCCGCCCATTCTTTGACATGGTGCGCCAAGGGGCGTCCATCCGCATTGATGCGCACGCGGGCGTGGGCTTTGAGCGTACTCAGCTCGTCTGCAGTCACTTCATTGGCACGTAAAAGTACGAATCCTGTGGTGGAGGGCCGTGGTGGAGCACCTACTTCAAAAATATGACGATCCCGTAATGCCGATATTTCTCGCTGCAACGCCATGTCGTATGACGCCGGCTCGGAATTTACAACGACCAGATCGCATTCGATGCCGCCCCATGCCCATAAGTTGAGCGCCTGCGCCATGACGCGCAACAAACCCACGCCCTCCGCAACGCCGGTCGACACCAAGATCAACGGCCGGTCGCCCGATATGCCGAAGCGCCACAGCAAGCGCCGATCACACACGCTCGGTTGAATACCCGTGGCGAACGACTGCCGTTTGGCAGGCCGGGTCAGTGTCAAAACCAGCGCGGTGGTCAACGTTTGCATCGCTGCAAAGTTTTCAGCACTGATGCGCAGTCCACGCAAACGGATGCCCATCAGCGTGGCCGACATCAGCGAGGCGCGCTTGACATTATTGGTCTGGCGGTATTTGTCGATCACCGCGCGCAAGGTAGCTCCGTCCTGAGACACTGCAGTTGCAAATGTGAGGTGGATGCGGGCCCTGGGCGCAATCCGAACCTTGACGGCCAAAGCGCATATGGGGTCAAGGCCTGTAACCAGAACCTTGTTTGTCTCATTGGTCGTTTCTGGTAGCGGGTCGAACAGCGCCAATGGGTTGGCGCTGCTGTGGTTGCGGCCCAGCCAGCGTTGCCTGTCAGCCTGAATGGACACACCTTGAATGCGGGAGTCTGAGGTCGTTAAAAAATGCGCTGTTTGAAGGCTTTGCTCGGTAGGTAACCGTGGCTTTCGTTCAAACAGCAATGCCTGGTGTGTCACCAGCCATTCAGCCCGTACGAAAAGGTTGGTAAATGCCGGGTGGGCCTCGTCTGCCAACCGGTCTGCCAACGTAGGCTCAAAGGCCGAGAGTACTTCCAGCTCCAACGTTTTATCGCTGTCGTTATGCAACTCAACCATGCGGAACTCAATGTCGTCCTCCGGACTCACCCAAACGGTTGTTTGCGCATGCATCTCGGGCCAAGTGGTATCGAAACACACGCGGTCGGCGTGGTAAACGCTGCGGTAGCTTGCATTTTTGTCTGGCGCCGGA
>JBDTAG010000496.1:0-2861 GCA_039924745.1 Rhodoferax sp. | reverse complement strand
CCGGCGGCCGCCAAGCCCATGATGACGAAGTTGATAGCAGCCAATGCCAAGCCTGCGCGCCATGAGAGTTCTGCCAAGTGGGCCTGCGTCGGATTGGCCAAAAGTTCTAATGTACTTTTGGCTCCTGAGGGCACAAACACACGGGCAGACTGGTCGTCGGCGTCAACCTGCGCGCCGTAGGTGGTGAATGATGCAACCGTCAAGTCGGGCTTGCCCGCAACCTTCTCCAAGCGCTGGCCGTTTTCCATCACCAGGAATTTGTCACCGTGCATTGTTTCTAGATGACCGCTGCGTGCCGAAGTCACGCTTTCCTTGTCATTTTTATGGGTGGCAATAAATACGTTGTTCCCCGCTTCCTTGCTAAGTGCATTTTTTTCGATGAAAAAAACACGCTCGCCATTGGCCGATTCCTGGAACTGTCCCGGTTCGATGCGCGCGATGTCCCCGCGCTTTTCAAAACGGTCTCGCATATCTTCAATACGTCCCAACGCCCACGGCAGGATCAGAAATGCCAATGCCGCGATGACAACAAGAATAGGCCAGGCAAAGCGGAAAAGTGGGCTAACCAGCGACATTAGACCCCTTCCGCTGCCGAACCAGATAACCATTTCGCTATCGCGGAACATACGGGTCAGCACATTCAGCACGGCAATGAACAAGCACAAGGACAAAATCGTCGGCATGTTGGAGAGCACCGTGTAGCCCATGATGATCATGACGTCCGAAGGGTTAAACACGCCGCGTCCCGCTTCGCCCAGTGTGCGAATCAACGTCATGGTCATCACTACCGTGATGAGAACGACCAGGGTCGCACCAAAACTTCGCGCTAATTCTTTACGGATAGAGGAATGGAATAACATTGCGGCAAAGGAAAACCCGAATTATGAACTTTGAACTGAAATCAATTGGCCTTGTAGGGGCCTCCGCCGAAAAATGCGATGCACTTATTGTCTTGGTTGCACAAGACTTTAAGGCTGATAAAGACGATTTATCCGCCTTGGTGGCGCAAACCCTGAAATCTGGCGACCTTGAGACCAAGGCCGGCAAATGCCTTTCGCTGTACCGACCCTCGCAAACCAATGCGACACGCGTGGTGTTAGTGGGGGTGGGCTCTGCGTCTGCGCGTGAAGTTCGCACCGCGCTGCTGGCCGCCTTTGCATCGGTCAAGTCGGCCACGTTGAAGAAGCTGGTGGTGTGCTTTGGAGGGCCTGCACGAGAAGATTCCGTTCGCGCAGTTGTAACTGCGATTGCCGATGCAAGCTATGTCTACACCACCACAAAATCCAAGCCCGAAGGGCGAACCCTTGCCAAAGTGCTGGTAACAGCCACCAATGCCAGCGTAGTCAAAAATGCATTTGATCGCGCAGCGGGCATCGTCGTCGGCGCAGAATTGACGAAAGAGTGGGCAAACCGACCCGCCAACCACGCTACACCCACTTTGCTCGCACAAGCGGCCCAAGCATTGGCCGAGCTACCCAAGATCACTTGCGAGGTGCTTGGCCCCAAGGAAGTGGCCAAGCTAGGGATGGGCGCTTTTATGGCCGTAGCCCAAGGCTCTGACCAACCGTTGCGCTTCATCGTTCTGAAGTACAACGGCGCCACCAAAATGCAGGCACCTACCGTTTTAGTCGGAAAGGGAATCACCTTTGACTGTGGCGGCATTTCGATCAAACCCGCAGCGGAGATGGATGAAATGAAGTTTGACATGTCTGGTGCGGCCAGCGTGTTAGGTGTTTTTCGTTCATTGGCAGCGCTCAAACCCGCGATCAATGTTGTCGGACTGATCGCATCCTGCGAAAACTTGGTCAATGGCAGTGCGGTGAAGCCGGGTGATGTCGTCACCAGCATGAGTGGCCAAACTATTGAAATCTTGAATACTGATGCAGAAGGGCGTTTGGTATTGTGCGATGCACTGACGTATGCCGAACGCTTCAAGCCCGCTGCGGTGGTTGATATTGCTACCCTGACAGGCGCCTGTGTCATTGCTTTAGGTGGCGTGCGCAGCGGCATGTTCGCGTCTAAAGAGGATCTGGCTGCGGCATTGACTGCGGCGGGTGAATCAGCGCAAGACGGTTGCTGGAGATTACCGTTGGACGAAGAGTACGCTGAAGGGCTGAAGACTAATTTTGCCGATGTAGCCAACTTGGGTGGCCGTGCTGGTGGCGCCATCACGGCTGCCAAATTTTTACAACGCTTCACGGAAAAATATCCATGGGCCCATTTGGACATCGCTGGTACAGCTTGGAAGAGCGGGGCGGCAAAAGGCGCAACGGGGCGTCCGGTTGGCCTGTTGGTTGAATACCTGATGTCTTTGGCACCAGCCAAGTGACGGAACTGGCTTTCCACTTTGGCGCTCCAGATAAGCTGGCATACGCCTGCCGTCTGGCGCGCAAAGCGGTGAGCAGCGGCGCTAAAGTGGTGCTGGTTGCCGATGCAAACGCAGTTGCGCAACTCGATACGGACTTGTGGGCGCTTTCGGCAACCGATTTTGTACCCCATTGCGTTGCCACCGGTGCCCAATCTGCATCGTTGCAAAAACGTACGCCCGTGGTATTGGTCACTGATGTCGACCAGGTGCCCTTGCACACGGGCGTATTGGTCAATCTGACAGATGCAGTGCCACCTGGCTTTGAACGTTTTGACCGCCTGATCGAAGTGGTCAGCACTGACGCCGAAGACCGCAACATTGCGCGCACTCGTTGGCGCCATTACACCGAACACGGATACACGATCACCCGGCATGACCTCGCTCTGAAGCGCTCGGATTGATGTCGACCAGCAAACCAGTCCCTCGCTTTGTACCAACATTGACTGAGGTGTTCCAGCCGGGGCAACCCAACACCGTTACTGCAATAGACCCT
>JBDTAG010000495.1:0-3290 GCA_039924745.1 Rhodoferax sp. | reverse complement strand
GCTTCTGGAGCTACAGCGGAGAGCTGGACTACGCAGCGGCAGCACCCTACGCACTGCTGATGGTGTTGCTCTCGCTACCCATGACCTGGATGCTGCAAATGCAATCAAAGCGAAGCGCCGGACGATGACTGCTTACCTTCAACTCCACGCCATCCGGAAGCGCTATGGCGTTACACCCGTGCTGCATGGCGTAGATCTGCATGTGGCGGCGGGCAGCCGAACCGCCATCGTGGGCCCGTCGGGCTCTGGAAAGACCACGCTCTTGCGCATCATCGCCGGCTTTGAAGCGCCAACTGCCGGGAAGTTGTCTTTGGGTGACATCGTGCTGGCCGACGAAAAACGGTTCGTTCCTGCACACCTGCGGGGCATAGGTTTTGTGCCACAAGAGGGCGCTCTGTTCCCCCACTTGAGCGTGGCCGACAACATCGGTTTCGGACTGCCGCGCAAAGCTGCAGACCGTCAAGCGCGCATCCACGAATTGATGGACATGGTGGCTCTGGACTCTGCGCTTTTGCATGCCCGTCCGCACGAGATCTCGGGTGGACAGCAGCAACGGGTGGCGTTGGCACGCGCTTTGGCGCAACGCCCCAAACTGATATTGCTGGATGAACCTTTTTCTGCGCTGGATACCGGTTTGCGGGTTGCCACACGCAAAGCGGTTGCAGACTTGCTGGCGCGCGCGGGCATCACCACTATTTTGGTCACCCACGATCAGACCGAAGCGCTGTCTTTTGCAGACACCGTCGCCATCCTGCGCGCAGGCCACTTGGTACAGGTGGGCCCAGCCAAAGAGGTTTACCAACGTCCCGTAGATGCCACGACCGCACACTTTCTAGGCGACGCGATCATTCTGCAGGCCGATGTGCAAAGCGGCCTTGCACATTGCGAGCTGGGCAAAATCCCGGTGAACGAAACCAAGCTCTTCGGCAACCAGCAACTCTTGCTTCGCCCGGAGCAGTTGTCTATTGTCGAAGCAGCGCACACTGCGGTGCGTACTGATTTGATAGGGAAGCTTGGCGTTGTAACGGCCCTGAATTTTCTGGGTAGCACTTGCGATTTGCAAATCAGGCTATCGATCGCCGATGGTTCTGTGGGGGCGTTGCCCGATACGAGAGAGTTGGGAACATCGATTTCGGTCAATATCCCCACCAATCCCAATATCGTCGTGGGCTCAAACGTTTGTATTACGGTTACCGGTACCGCGCACGTTTTGAGCGCCGACGCCAAATCCTAATCCTCGAATGGCAACCCAAAAGTAGTGTGGATTTTAGGGTTATTGCGAATGCGATCAATTCGCATTTATAATTCAACCAACTTAACCAACTACGCCAAAGTCCACACCATGATTGTTTGTGTCTGCAAGCGCATCTCTGACCGAGAAATTGCTCGCCACGTCCAGGCTGGCATGGGCTTTGACGATATTCAGTTTGAACTGGGAGTTGCCACGCAATGCGGCAAGTGCGAAGACTGTGCGCGTGATGTCGTAGCCCAGTGCAACCGGGCGCATCCGGTGGCTGCTCTAACCCGCGAAGCCCAGCCCATCGTGCTGCATGGCCGGCTTTCGGCCAGCCACCACGCCTGATTCAGCTTAACTGGGCGTACCCATCTGGCTTTGCAGGTAATTCTGCAAGCCAACTTTGTCGATCAGATCGATTTGGGTCTCCAGAAAATCAATATGCTCTTCGGTATCGTCCAAAATACCTTGCAGCAGCTCACGCGAACCGTAGTCGCGGACCGACTCGCAATGCGCAATGCCCGCCTTGATCGTGGCTTGTGCGCCCTGCTCGCTCTTAAGGTCACATGCCAACACTTCCGGTACTGTCTCACCGACCAATAGCTTGGCCAGGTCTTGTAGATTCGGCAGCCCGTCCAGCATGAAAATGCGGTCCATGAGCATGTCGGCATGCTTCATCTCGCCGATGGACTCTTCATATTCTTTCTTCGCCAGCTTATCCAGCCCCCAGTGCTTGAGCATGCGGTAGTGCAGGAAATATTGGTTGATGGCTGTCAACTCGTTCTTCAACTGTGCTTGCAAATGCACGATAACTTGCGCGTCGCCCTTCATGAGAATCTCCTGTCTTAAGTTGTCAACAGGCTATTCTCTTCGCGATTGGCACATCGGCAAGAAAACATTACCGATGACCCAAAATTCGGGCGGGCAAGAAAAGAATCGCCTTCAACAGGGCGAACACAGCACCGACAGCGATACCCACCAGCGCAAAAGGAAGCGAGATGATCCAAACCAAGGGCCATACCACCAGAGCCAGCAACGCCAAGGGCCAGCTCACCACAAACAATATGAACCAGCCCACCAAAAGAATGAGTAACTTCATTTCGGTCTTTCTGAAAGCTTAGATACGGCGGCCGACGATGGTCACGGTGTCGAGAACCGCCACGTTCAAGGCTTGAGAATTTTGCGCCAAGACTGCTTGTGTAGCAACCTTATCGAAGTTTATCAACACGCTGCCGTTGACGACAACTGCCATCACCACGGCAAAGCTGAAGCTGAAAAAGCGGGCGGTGCGGTTAGAAGCTGTGAACATTTGTATCTCTCCAAATTCGGACCACTGTGGCCCGTTGAAGAGAATGTATTTCCGTCGAATCGCCAATGCACGCGGAATGCGATGAACTGCGTGTAGACCCGACGCTCTGGTCAACGCTCTGGATGAGCCGGATGCGCTATCGGACCGGCGCATATCAATGCCCGTCAACTGCGCCTCCAGTCGTGGAACTTGCGCACCCACTCCAGCAGTGCAACCGGTTGGTGCGCACGCTTCCATTCACCAGCGGCGTACTTGTTGGCCTCCGAAAGCGTGGGGTAGGTGTGGATGGTGCCCATGATTTTGTTCAGCCCCAAGCCGTGCTTCATGGCCAACACATATTCGGCCAGCAAGTCAGCCGCGTGGGTGCCGACGATGGTGACACCTAAAATTTTGTCTTTGCCCGGTACGGTGAGCACTTTCACAAAACCCTGCGTCTCGCTGTCGGCAATGGCGCGGTCCAGATCGTCCATGCTGTAGCGGGTTACTTCGTACGCTATCTATCTTTCCTTCGCCTCCTGCTCGTTCAAACCCACACGGGCGACTTCGGGATCGGTAAAGGTAGCCCACGGTATGACGCTGTAGTCGACCTTGAATTTCTTGAAGTCACCAAACAACGCATTGACCGACGCGTACCACGCTTGGTGCGAAGCGGTGTGTGTGAACTGATAAGGCCCTGCTACGTCGCCCGCAGCAAAGATATTGGGATAGATGGTTTGCAGGTATTCGTTCGTCTCTACCGTTTTGTGG
>JBDTAG010000494.1:0-2984 GCA_039924745.1 Rhodoferax sp. | reverse complement strand
CGCGTCTACTACTGCTGTTTGCTGTATCGCATATGGCGGTTGCGTGGCATAGACCATGCCATGCGCTAGCGAATGGCGCGCGATAGGCGTGCCGCGCAGGCGCTTGAGCAAACCCAATTGAATCTCGTGCGGACGCAGCGCGTGCAAACGGTCAAAGCCCGCAGCAAAACTAGCCCAGGTTTCGCCTGGTAGGCCAAATATCAAATCTGTGTGCAGATGGGCTGGAGACTGCTGAACCAGCCACTGCAAATTGGCTTCGGTCTTGTCGTTGTCCTGGCGGCGCGAGATGCGCTTTTGCACCTCGGGGTTGAAGCTTTGTATGCCCACCTCCAACTGCAGTACACCGGGCGGGAACTGTGCCATCAACAGCTTGAGACGGTCAGGTAAATGGTCAGGTATGACTTCAAAGTGCACAAACAGCTCATCACACATGCGGTCCAAAAAGAATTGCAAAATGCGCGCCGACGACTCGATCTTGAGGTTAAACGTGCGGTCAACAAACTTGAAGTTACGCGCTCCGCGTTGGAACAGCGTGTCCATCTCGGCCAAGAACGCCTCCAGGTCAAAAGCGATGGCCGTCTTGTCCAGCGAACTCAAGCAAAACTCGCACTTGAAGGGGCAGCCCCGAGAGGCTTCGACATACAGCAGGCGGTGCGCCAGATCGGCGTCGGTGTAGCGGGCATAGGGCAAGGCAATAGCGTCAAGCGGCGGCTGCTCCCCTGTCATCACCTTCATCAGCGGTTGCGGGCCGTGCAGCAACGCGCGGCACAGCTTGGGAAAACTGACGTCGCCCCAGCCAGTAATCAGGTGGTCGGACAACTGGACGATTTCCTGCTCGGCCCATTCATGGCTGACCTCTGGCCCTCCCACTACGATTTTGATATCGGGCCGCGCAGCTTTGAGTAGTCGGATCAACGCTGTAGTTTCGGTCACATTCCAGATGTACACACCAAAGCCGATGACGCGGAGTTGTAGCGCAAGCAACTCGTTTGCCAATTCTTCGGTCTTGCGGGCGATCGTGAACTCGCGCAGTACGGTCTGCGGCGCCAGATCACCCATATTTGCCAGCAAATAGCGCAGGCCCAGCGAGGCATGGATGTACTTGGCGTTTAGGGTACAGAGGGCAATGGCTGGGACAGTGTCGGGGTCTGGGGGTTGCATACCCCGATTATTCAACGGCGAGCCGAAACCCGCTTTGGGTGTGCCGCTCGCACCCAAAAATCAGCAGATCGTCACGTGTTCCAGCCACCGGTCGCAAAGCGGATGCGCGACACCGCGCGCCTCTTTACAGTTCGCTCCAACACAACAAGGAGCCCACCATGACCACTCGCACTGTAAACAAAATCCTCGGCCTGACATTGGGCGCAGCCCTGTCCATCACCTGGCTGAGCACCGTTGTGGTGGGCATGCAAAGCGCTACCGCCCCAGCAGCACGCACCATAGTGCTGCCCACGGTGGTGATCGTTGGTCAACGGTCTGCTGCTATCGATGCCACGGCATTCAATAGCGTGGCACTGGCGCATAAAGCCTGATTCCCATTGCTCCCAAAAGCTTGTGCTGCGCATAGCACTACGCAGCGACCATTGACGCCATAATCGTGGCCTTGCACAGGCTGCTTGGCACCCGCCCCTGCAGCGCGCCATTCCAATTGACAGTTTTTTTTCCACACGGAGAGTTCTCTATGCTGCGTTCCCTTCTCATCGTTGTCGCGCTAGCCACAAGCTTGACGGCATGCGACAAGTTTCCCGGCAAAGGCGATAAAAAGGACGCCGCAGCGGCTCCCGCCAAGCTGGTGATTGCGCCTGAAGACGTCCTGACTATCCGTGCGAACGCATTGGCGTCAGGTCCCGTCGTTACCGGCTCGATACAGCCTGAGCGCAAGGCTGATCTGCGGGCTGAGGTGTCGGCCGTGGTGATGCAGGTGCTAAAAGAGAATGGTGACGTGGTGCACAAGGGCGACGTACTGGCACGCCTGGACCAAACTTCAATCCAGGACAACCTGCGGTCTGCACAAGACAATACCCGCAATGCGGCGCAGTCGGTCGACCAGGCAGAGCGCAACCTGCAGCGTCTCAAAACCCTGCGCGCATCGGGCATGACCTCTCTACAGGCACTGGACGATGCGGAAGTCCGCCGCAACGGCGCGCAGAGTGAGTTGTCTGCCTCCAACGCGCGTGCAGCGGTGGCTCGCCAACAACTGGAGCGCACCATCGTGCGCGCGCCCTTTGACGGTGTGGTCAGCGACCGCAAGGTCTCGGCGGGCGACACCGCTTCCATCGGGAAGGAGTTGCTCAAGGTCATCGACCCCAACAGCATGCGTTTCACCGGCAACGTATCGGCCGACAAGATCAGCCAGGTCAGCGTTGGTTTACCTGTCAGCTTTCGTATCAACGGCTATGGCGACCAGGAGTTCCATGGCACGGTGACCCGCGTAGACCCCACGGCCAATGACGTGACACGCCAGGTCGAAGTGCTGGTCAGCTTCAGCAACGCCTCGGCGCAGCCCAAGGTAGCCGGTCTCTATGCAGAGGGCACGATTGAATCCAGCCGCATACAGGCGCTGACATTACCCGAAGCGGTGCTGGTGAAAGTCGGCGACAAGTCTTCGGTATGGCGGGTCAAAAACAACACGTTGAACCAGGTGGCGCTGCAGATCGGTGCCCGTGACCCCCGCACTGGCAATATTGAAATACGCAGCGGCTTGAGCGAAGGCGACATCATTCTGCGTAACCCCAGCTCCAGCTTCAAAGAAGGCCAGACCGCCGAACTGGTCACCGCCAAGCCCCCGACAGCCGCAGCCTCGGCTGCATCCTCGACCGCCAAGGGGACATAAACATGTTTCTCTCTGATTTCAGTATCAAGCGCCCAACGGCGACCATCGTTCTGATCATCGCGCTGATGGCCTTGGGGCTGTTGGCGCTGAGCAAGCTGCGCGTCAACCAGAATCCAGATGTAGAAGTGCCCGGTATCCAGGTCTTCATCGC
>JBDTAG010000493.1:0-7133 GCA_039924745.1 Rhodoferax sp. | reverse complement strand
AATCGGGCCTGAGCGTCGCGCGCCGCTTGCAAGCCGAATTGCAACTGGCGCCGTAGCCATTTGCCACTGACCATGAACCAGCCCCATACGGCCTCAACCCTTGCAGCGGTTCCGATGATCGGCTTTGGGCAGGTGCGCCATGCGCGCTTGGCTCCGGTGCGCAATGCCTTTGTGTACGGCAATTATTTTCTGATGTTGCCCATGCGCAGCTTGCAAACGCACGGAAGTACCGCACTGGCCTGCAACCGCTTTGCGCCCCTGAGTTTTTACGACGCAGACCATGGTGATGGTCGTGGCCCAGACCAAGGCGGCGCTCTGGCCTGGCTGGATGCTTTGCTGGCCAGCGAAGGCATTGGCAGTGTTGGTGACGACACACACACCGACCCAGCCGACGGCGAGGTGTGGCTGCACTGCTACCCACGCGTGCTGGGCCATACCTTCAAGCCTGTGAGCTTTTGGTATTGCCACCGCAAAGATGGCACGCTGCGCGCCATCGTCGTCGAGGTCAACAACACTTTTGGCGAGCGCCATTGCTACCTGTTGGACCACCCGCAATTCGGTGTGGAGCAACGCGCCGACAAGGTCTTCCATGTGTCTCCTTTTGCGCCGGTTGAGGGCGGTTACCGGTTCCGCTTCCTGTTCACGCCGGATCGCCTGCACACCGTAGCCCGTATCGATTTTGACGACGCCAATGGTCCGCTGATAGAGACCAGTGTCAGCGGAAAACTGGAGCCTCTGACCCGCCAGACCGTGCGCCGTGCCCTATGGAAATACCCCGCCATGACGGTCGGTGTCGTGCTGCGCATCCACTGGCAGGCCTTCAAACTGTTTTGCAAAAAGACCCCGTTCTTTGGCAAGCCCACCCCTCCCAAGCATTTCACCACCCGCTGACCTGAGCCCACACCATGAACAGCACAACTGCACCCAACACTTTCACCATTCCCCGTGGCACGCCGGCCGCCGCACGCACCGTGCTGCGACTGTTGCAAAACCTGCGCCACGGCACGTTAACGCTGCAGTTTCCAGACGGCAGCATGCAACGTTTTGGCAAGGGCGACATGCCCCATGCGACGCTCAACCTGCACAACTGGAACGTCTGCAGCGCAGCGCTCAAATCCGGTGACATTGGTTTCGCCGAAACCTTCATCGCTGGGGACTGGAGCACGTCCAACCTGGTCGATCTGTTGCGCGTGTTGGTGAAAAACCGTGCCGAGGTCGAGAGCGTGATTTACGGCACCTGGGCCGGACGGCTTTTGTACCGTATCAAACACTTGCTCAACCGCAACACGCGGACCAACAGCCAGAAAAATATCCACGCCCACTATGACCTGGGGAATTCGTTTTACCGGCTGTGGCTGGACGAGACCATGAACTACTCCAGCGCCTTGTTCCATGGTGACTACACACAGACCATGGCGCAGGCACAAAAGACCAAGGTCCGCCGCGCATTGGACCAAGCCCGCGTGAAAGCAGGAGACCGTGTACTGGAAATCGGCTGTGGCTGGGGTGCTTTGGCCGAGATGGCAACGGTGGAGCGCGACGCCCATGTCACCGGCGTAACCCTCAGCAGCGAACAATTGAGCTCGGCCCAGGAGCGTCTGCGCCGCTTGGGTAAGGCAGGGCAGGCTGATTTGCGATTGCAGGATTACCGCGACATTGACGATGCACCGTTTGATGCCATTTGCTCGATTGAAATGGTGGAGGCGGTAGGCCGCGAATACTGGCCGACCTACTTCGCATCGGTCTCCAAGTTGCTCAAACCCGGCGGACACGCCTGCTTGCAAAGCATCGTCATCGATGACGACCTGTTCGATCGCTACGTGGGTTCAACCGATTTCATTCAACAATACATTTTCCCGGGTGGATGCCTGCCATGCCCCCGAGAATTTCGCCGACAGGCCCAAGCAGCGGGTCTGGAAGTCGTCGAAGAGCTGGCGTTCGGACACGACTATGCTGAGACGCTCAAGCGTTGGCGCGAGAGCTTCATGGTCCAACGCGCCCAGGTATTGAAGGCCGGTTTTGACACACGCTTCCTTCTCATCTGGGAGTTTTACCTGGCGTATTGCGAGGCGGCATTCATGGAAGACAACATCGACGTCGTGCAGTACACGCTGCGCAAGCCTGCGGTTTAACGCGTCTGCTGACCTTGCCATGCCAACCCGCCGCACCGCAATCCTTGCCAGCAGTTTGACTGCGGTTGCGCTCTGCGTGCCCGCAACCGTAGAAGCGCAAGCGTCTGGCGGCACGACCGACGTTGCCCCTCCACCTGAGGTAGCAGCAGACTTGCCTGGCGCTCTGTGGGCAGGGTCGGGCCGGTTGCGGTACTTCACATTCAATGTGTACGACGCTACGCTGTGGGTTGCGCCCGGTTTTAACGCCAGCCGTTTTGCGCAAACCGCCTTGGCGCTTCAGCTGACGTATCTGCGCAGCCTGGACGGCCATTTAATCGCCCAGCGCTCGCTGACCGAAATGAAAAGAAGCGCGAGTCTGACCCCCGCGCAAGAGCAGCGCTGGCTGGCCACCATGGAAGACGCGTTTCCTAACGTCAAGTCAGGCGATCGCATTACGGGCCTGCACCAGCCCGGCATCGGTGCGAAGTTCTGGTTCAACGGCTCGGCCCGCGCGGTGGTCGCAGACCCAGAATTCAGCCGCTTGTTCTTTGGCATCTGGCTGGCCGAAACCACCAGCGAACCCCGTTTGCGCGCGGCTTTGTTGGCACGGGTCACATCGTGAGTACCAGCCAAACGCGGGCGCTCGGGTTCGACTGGCGCCAAGGCTGGCGATACGGACTGATGGGGCTGCCCTTGGCCTTTGTGGCGCTGCCACTGTATGTGCTGCTGCCAAACCACTACGCGCGTACATTTGGCATCCCCCTGGCCAGTCTGGGGCTGCTGCTGCTGGCGGCGCGCTTGTTCGACGCGGTCATCGACCCACTATTGGGGCGCTGGAGCGACGGACTGTTTACGCGGTCTGCTGCGGTGGTGCTGCGCTGGGGTGCAGTGGCCGCCGTAGCGTTGGGTCTGGGGTTTACAGCGCTGTTCTTTCCGCCGGTGCGGGGCTTGCAGCCCGTGCTGCTGTGGGCTGCCGCCGCGCTGGCGCTGACGTATGCGGCCTTTAGTGCGCTCAGCGTGTTGCACCAATCGTGGGGCGCGCGGCTCGGCGGTGATGAGGTGCAGCGCAGCCGCATCGTTGCCTGGCGCGAAGGCTTGGGTCTGTTGGGTGTGGTCGTTGCATCTATTAGCCCGGTAGCCCTCGGATTACCTGCAACTACCGCTCTACTTTTTATAGCATTGGTATTGGCGTGGCTGGGCTGGCGCAGCGCCATCAGACCGCCTTTCACGCCATCGCCGATACCTTCGACCGCAAACCTTGCGGGGCGCCACAGCATGGCATTGCCTTTAACCAGGCCCGGCTTTCGCGCTTTATTGGCGGTGTTTGTCGTCAACGGCATTGCCAGCGCCTTGCCAGCCACGCTGCTGCTCTTCTTTGTGCAAGACCGCTTACAGGCTCCGTCCACGTGGGAGCCTTTGTTTTTGGGCAGCTACTTTGTTTGCGCCGCGCTGGCGATTCCGTTGTGGCTGCGACTGGTCGGGCGCATCGGTTTGGCGCGCACCTGGGGGCTGGGCATGCTGCTTTCCATCGGGGTGTTTGCCTTTGCTCTGCTGTTGGGCGTCGGAGATTTTGTTCAATTTTTGCTGGTGTGCGCGCTATCGGGCGCCGCACTGGGAACCGACCTGGTAGTGCCCGCCGCACTACTGGCGGGCACCATTGCCGACAGTGGCGACCGCGGCCAAGCGGACGGTGCCTACTTTGGCTGGTGGAATTTTGCGACCAAGCTCAATCTTGCGCTGGCCGCCGGTGTGGCACTGCCCGTGCTGGGCGCGCTGGGCTATGTGCCGGGAACGCGTGATCCCCAAGCTTTGCAGGTGCTGAGCCTGGCCTATTGTTTGCTGCCCTGCGCACTCAAGCTGCTGGCAGCCCTGCTGTTGCACTACCTGATTATCCGAAGGACACCATGAACAAAAGAACCCTACTTGCAGTGGCTGCCGCCACGTGCGCACTGCTGATCGGCGGCTGCGCGAGTCAAAACATCGATAGCTACGCCGACCAGCAACCGGTGCTGGACTTGCAGCAATACTTCAACGGCACGCTGGACGCCTACGGCGTGTTCACCGACCGATCGGGTACGGTGGTCAAGCGCTTCACCGTGCTGATGCTGTGCAGCTGGACGGGCGACACTGGCGTGTTGCATGAAGACTTCAACTACTCCGATGGCACCAAGCAAACCCGCATCTGGCACCTGACCAAGCTTGGCAACGGCCGCTTTGTCGGCCGCGCCGATGACGTGGTGGGCGAGGCACTGGGCGAAAGCCGGGGCAATGCCTTCCACTGGACCTACACACTGCGGCTGCCGGTAGACAAGAGTGTCTACGACGTGCAGCTCGACGACTGGATGTATTTGATGACAGACAAGGTCATGTTGAACAAGACAGCCATGTCCAAGTTTGGCGTGCACCTGGGTGACGTCACCTTGTTTTTCACCAAACGTTGAGGCGCAATCTCCTTAAGCAAAATCGGCCTCTAGCCCTCGTATCCATTGCCTAGTTCGCTATCAAATTCAGAGTGAATCTCCACCATGTCCTTGCTTAACGCCATCTTGCCGCCACTGAACCCACCTATCGTGGACTGGGGGGGCAAGACTGTGTGGATCGTCGGCGCGTCCAGCGGCATTGGCCAAGCGACGGCGGCGGCGCTGCACAGCCAAGGCGCGCGCGTGGTGGTCTCGGCGCGCAATGCCGCATCGTTAACCGCCTTTGTCAACGCACATCCGGGCAGCCAAGCACTGGCGTTGGACGCAACCCAGCCCCAGGCGGTGAAAGCGGTGGCCGCCCAATTGTTGGCCCAGGGACCACTTGACTGCGTGATGTACTGCGCGGGTCATTACACGGCTATGCGCGCGGATGCACTGGATGTTGCGGACATGGTGCGCCATTGCGAGGTCAACTACATCGGTGCGCTGTACGTGCTGGATGCCGTGCTGCCCGCCATGTTGGTGCGGGGTAGCGGTCATATCAGCCTGGTGGGCAGTGTGGCAGGCTACCGCGGTCTGCCCAATAGCCTGGCGTACGGCCCGACCAAAGCGGCGCTGATCAATCTGGCCGAAACCTTGTATCTCGACCTGCACCCCAGGGGGCTTGGCGTGTCCATCATCAACCCCGGCTTTGTGCAGACGCCTTTGACAGCGGGCAACGATTTCGCCATGCCCGCGCTGTTGACGCCAGAGCAAGCGGCACACGCGATTGTCAAAGGCTGGGCACGGGGCGCATTTGAAATCCATTTCCCCAAGCGGTTTACGCTATGGCTCAAGACTCTGCGCATATTGCCCAACCGGCTGTTCTTCCAACTCGTTGGCCGCATCGCAACATGAGTCACCCTGTGTCCACTGGTCAGCCCAGCTCACCCGGTGCTGGGGAGCCCCATGTCGCCCGCGTAGTCGCCTTTTTTGAATCACTGACACCGGCCAGTTTGGAGCAATTGGCTGGTTTGTATGCCCGCACTGCGCGCTTTGTAGACCCGTTCAACGATGTGCAAGGTTTGCCCGCAGTGGAGGGCATTTTTCGCCACATGTTTGAGGCTTTGGAAGAGCCGCGTTTTGTCGTCACAGGGCAAGTTGTGCAAGGCGCGCAATGTTTTTTGCTTTGGGATTTTCACTTCCGCTTCAAACGGTTTGACCGCCATACGGTGCAAACGATACGCGGCACCAGCCACTTGGTGTTTTCAGATACAGGTTTGGTGGTGTTGCACCGCGACTATTGGGATGCTGCGCAAGAACTGTATGAAAAGTTGCCGCTGATTGGCGGCCTCATGCGCTGGCTCAAGAAACGCGCCAACACCTGATCGCGCGTAAGTGCGCGTACCTAGCCCGGAAAGGAACTGGGCTGGAAGGCACTCGGTTGGAATGCGCTGGGCTGAAAATCAGGCACCTTGCGAGGCTCCCACCAAGCGCGAATGGTGGCAAAGACATTGCGGCAACCGGTGCACCGGTACTGGCCCGTGGGCTGTAGTGCGCCACTGGGCGCACGGTCAATGACCTGCTGGTAGCTGGTGGCTCCGCATTCGCGGCACTTGTAGACAGTCGTGGTTTTGAAAATTGCCATGGAGCGCAGACTGTAGTGCGCCCATTGCACTTTGTGAAGCCCCAATAATGTAAAGCGATGTGAATGGCGCAAGCGTTTGTTGCGCCATCCGGCAGTAAAACTGCCTGTAACCGAATCAGGTTGGGACGGTATCCGCGAAGCTGGGACGCTGAATCAGCTTGTCGTGCAGACGAACCAGATTCGGGTAGTCGGTGCGCCAGTCGATCTGCGGAAAACGGAAATCCAGATAACCCAGCGCGCAGCCCACGGCGATGTCGGCCAGGCTGAAGTGGATGCCCCCGCAAAACGGCTTGTCACCCAGACCAAGGCTCATCGCCTTGACCGTTGCATTGACTTTGGCAAGTTGCCGGTCTATCCAGACTTGGCTGCGCTGCGCCTTGGTGCGTCCGGTCCACGTGGCTTCCAGGCGGGCAAGAATGGCTGCGTCCATCAGGCCATCGGCCAACGCTTCCCAGGTTTTGGTTTCAGCACGTTCACGGCCCACGGGTGGGATCAACTTGCCAACGGGCGACAACGTGTCCAGGTACTCCACGATGACGCGAGAATCAAACAGCGCCTCGGCGCCTTCCATGATCAGGCAGGGCACCTTTCCCAACGGATTGGACTCGGCAATTTTGGTGTCATCGTTCCAGACGTCCTCGGGCACAAAGGCGTAGTCCAATTTTTTCTCGGCCATGACTACGCGCACTTTGCGAACATAAGGGCTAGAGGTGGATCCGAGTAATTTCATGCGTGCTCAACAGTTTCAATGGCATTCATTCTATCCATTGGGGGTGGTCAGACCGACTTTTGCAGGGCGATGGTGGCGTACAACCTACAATTCGCCTATGACTTTTTCCTCAATTTCTGCACTTTCCCCACTGGACGGCCGTTACGCCGCCAAGCTGACCCAACTGCGACCGCTGATGAGCGAACAGGGCTACATGCACCGGCGGGTGCAGGTCGAGGTGGTCTGGTTCATCAAACTCAGCGATG
>JBDTAG010000492.1:0-5403 GCA_039924745.1 Rhodoferax sp. | reverse complement strand
TGCTCCGCTGACAAACTCCAGCAGCAGCTTGCCATGTACACCCGCAATTTCGTTCATACCGACCATACCTGCCAGTGCGCCCGAAACGGCCATCGCAATCATGATCTGGCGCTTGGGACGAATGCCTGCATATTCGGCTGCGCTGGCACTCAAGCCCACCGCGCGCAAGTGATAGCCCGCACGGGTGCGCCACAGGAAGATGTACACGCCTATGGCCGCCAACAAAGCCAACAACACGCTAAGGTTCAGCGGAGAGCTAGGCCACTCCACCCCGATCCACGCCAAAGCTTCATGCACCGCAGGCAATTTGGCTGACTCGGCAAACGGTGCGCTCTCCACCGACATGGAGCCGGCAGGACGCAAATGGTTGACCAACAAATAGACCAGTAAACTGCTGCCAATGAAATTGAACATGATGGTCGTGATAACCACATGGCTTCCACGGTAGGCCTGCAGATAGGCCGGAATCGCCGCCCAGACCATGCCAAACAAGGCACCTGCCAACAACATCAGCGGCAACATGATCCACGCAGGTAAGACGGGCGACAACCACAAGGCAATCAGCCCTGTTCCAAGGCCACCCATGATCGCTTGGCCTTCGCCACCAATATTAAACAACCCACCATGGAAAGCCACAGCAACCGCAAGCCCGGTGAACACAAAAGTCGTGGCGTAATAAAGCGTGTAGCTGATGCCGCGCGCAGAACCAAATGCACCGTTCACCAAAACTGATATGACCTGCGTAGGGCTTTGTCCGACCAACGCAACCACTGCTGCGGCAGCCAGCAAGGCTACGGCGAGGCAAACGACAGGCAGCAGTACCAAATCCGCCCAGCGCGGCAACGCGACGGTATTGCGGCTCACGCGGCGTCTCCCACCATCAACTTGCCAATACTGGCCTCAGTGCATTCTTCTATGGCCAGCTGACCTGTTACGCGTCCTTGGTTCATCACAATTACCCGATTGGCAAGCGCCAGTATTTCATCCAGTTCGCTGGACACCACCAACACCGCACAGCCTGCGTCACGCATTGCACGCAGTTGGCCATATATGAATTCAATAGCCCCGATATCCACGCCACGAGTGGGCTGCCCCACCAGCAAGACCATTGGCGATTGGCCCAACTCACGGGCCAAAACCAGCTTTTGCTGGTTACCACCCGAGAAACTGCGGCTGCGCAGCTCGGGCGCGCGCGGCCGTACGTCAAAGCGCTCCATCAGGTCGGCCGTAGCTTGGCGCATGGCTTTGCGGTTCATCCAACCGCGCCTGGAATATTCCGGCAAGCTGTCATACCCCAATACAGCCGATTCCCAAGCGACAAAATCCATGACCATCGCCCGCGCATGCCGGTCTTCGGGCACATGTGCAAGGCCCAGGGTGCGTGCAGTATGTGGATCCATCCAAGTGGGCGCTTCAAACTGCCGACCACCTAACCGCAAAGTACCCTCTGTTGGTTGCAGCAAACCGGACAGCACATCCAACAACTCACTCTGCCCATTGCCCGAAACCCCCGCGACCCCAACGATTTCGCCACCGAGCAAGCTTAGGTTCAACCCGCTCAACCGCACCACGTTCAGAGCATCGCGTACCAAAATATTACTCGCCTGCAACAAGACTTTGCCTAAGGGTTTCGGTACTTCGTCAATACGCCCAGTTTGAACCTTGCGTCCAACCATGGCTTCGGCCAGACCCTCCCAAGATGCCTCGGAGATCGGCATTTCTCGCACCACGCGTCCGGAGCGCATCACGGTTACCCGGTCGCACAGTCGCATGACTTCTTTGAGCTTGTGCGTAATCAGCAGGACTGTAGTGCCTTGGCTGCGCAGCACGCGCAAGACGTCAAACAGTTGCTCGGTCTCTTGTGGGGTCAGTACAGCGGTGGGCTCGTCCAGGATCAGAATCTTGGCACCACGGTACAACGCCTTCAGGATTTCTAGCCGCTGGCGGTCTCCCACTGGCAGCTCAGAAACCAAACTGTCCAGTGCAACCTGTAGACCCGTGGTTTGCATCAGTGTGTTGAGTTTGCTACGTACTTGGTCTTCAGCACGCTTTAGCAACCAATGCGGCTCGGCACCCAACATCACGTTTTCCAGTGCACTAAGGGTGTCGACCAACATGAAATGTTGGTGCACCATGCCAATGCCCAAAGCAATGGCATCGTCCGCATTGTGAATGTCAGCAGCTTCGCCGAACACTTCTATCGAGCCGCTATCGGCTTGGTAGAAACCGTACAACACCGACATCAACGTACTCTTGCCCGCGCCGTTTTCCCCCACAATGCCATGCACAGTGCCAGCGCGAATGCTCAGATCAACGTCGGCATTGGCCACCACAGCGCCAAAGCGCTTACAGATGCCGTTCATGCGGACCGCGATGGCCGCATGTGCGGCAGGTCCCGTCATCAGTATTTGCAGGCGTTATCGGCCATGTAATCTGCGGCTTTGATCTTGCCGCTAATGATGTCGGCCTTGATGAGGTCCACTTTTTTCTTCATATCGGCGGTCATCAGTTTGGCATTATTCTCATCCAGTGCGTAGTCCACACCGCCTTCCTTCAATCCCAAGGCAGACACACCAGGCTTAAAACTCTTTACGACGTTGTAAACCGCTACATCAACCTTTTTGATCATCGAGGTCAGCATGGTGCCAGGTTGCAAATGGTTCTGGTTGCTGTCCACACCAATCGCCAGCTTTCCGCTGTCTTTGGCGGCCTGGTAAACACCTATGCCCGTGCCACCTGCGGCGGCAAACACAACATCAGCGCCCTTGGCAAACTGGGCTTTGGCAAGCTCACCACCGCGTGCGGGGTCGTTCCAAGCGGCACCTGTTGTACCCGTCATGTTTGAAAAAACCTCCTCTTTGGGGTTCTCATACTTGGCGCCCTGCTCGTACCCGCACTGGAATTTACGGATCAGCGGAATATCCATACCGCCCACAAAGCCTACCTTGCCAGTTTTGCTGGCCATGGCTGCAATTGCACCGACGAGAAAACTGCCTTCTTGCTCCTTGAACACTACGGACTGCACATTGGGCTGGTTCACCACCATATCGATGATGGCGAATTGGAGTTTCGGGAATTCCTTGGCGATTTTTTCGATACTGGAGGCTTGACCAAAACCAACGCCAATAATCGGGGTGGCGCCGCGTTCGGCCATGCGACGGATAGCTTGCTCGCGCTGCGATTCATTGGCGATTTCAAATTCCAGATAAGGCTTGCCGCTTTCTTTTTTCCAGCGCTCCATGCCGCGATAGGCCGCTTCGTTGAACGATTTGTCAAACTTTCCGCCCATATCAAAGACGATGGCTGGCTCAGCAAACGCCTGGAAAGACGCTGCCAGCGCAACGCCCAACAAACCCAAGCGCGCGACATTTGTAAATTTCATATCAAACCTTTTGTTGACTAAATGATCAGGAAAAAATGGCGTAAGGTTATAGTCCTAGCGCGCCGCTTGCAATCAGGGTGTTTCCCTAGCGCAAAAAACCGAAGCTTTGTATTCTCCACTACACAATGGACATCCCACTGCAACCGCCCAAGACTTTATGATACTGGTAGCTGGATCTTCCAACTTGGACTTCGTGGTCCGCGCGCACCACATTCCCGCCCCGGGTGAGACCGTATTGGGTCACGATTTCAAAACCTTCCCCGGCGGCAAGGGGGCTAACCAAGCGGTTGCCTGTGCACGTGCTGGCGGCGCCGATACGACCCTACTCACCGCCTTGGGCGAAGATGCCTTTGCCGCACCGATTGAAGCCTCGCTGCGCGATGCATCGGTGCGCCTCAATATCGTCCGCCGCCAAGACCAACCCACTGGCACCGCATTCATCTGCGTATCTGAAGATGCTGAAAACGCTATCACCGTAGCACCTGGTGCCAACCTGTGCCTGCACCCACAACATCTGCCTGCTTTGCAAGATGTAAGCCACCTTTTGATGCAACTGGAAATTCCACTGGCTACCGTGATGGCTTTCGCCCAAGCGGCGCGTCGGCAAGGCGTGACTGTGACCCTCAATGCAGCGCCCATACAGGCACTGCCGTCTGAACTGCTGGAATGGATTGACATTTTGGTGGTTAACGAAGGCGAGTTGGCCAGCCTGTCACAACACACAGGCAGCATTGCCGAGTGTTTGGAGCGTATTGCCGTCCCTTCTGTTGTTGTTACCTTGGGGCACCGTGGCTGCTGTGCACGCTATCGGGGCACATTTTTGGTGCAACCGGCCTGTGGCATCCAGCCGGTGGATACCACCGCGGCGGGTGATACCTTTTGCGGCACTTTGGTGGCCGCCTTGAGCGGTGGAGCCAGCATGCAACAAGCGCTCTGTGTTGCAGGCGCAGCGGGCGCATTGGCCTGCACCCGGTTGGGTGCGCAATCGAGTATTCCAAACCAGTCAGACGTACTTGCGTTTTTGGCCCAGCAGCCCACCAAAACCACGGCTGAAACAGACGCACTTGGCGCCTATTGCGGCTTGCCTAGCGGCACCTATTTTTGATATGAAAACTATGCAAACAACATTACCCCGTAAAGTTATTTATGACACAGACCCTGGCGTGGACGATGCCATGGCTTTGTATTTCGCGCTGGCCCACCCCGGTATTGATGTCGTGGGCATTACCACCACATTCGGCAACGTGTCGGTCGAACAGGCCGCTACCAATGCCTTGTATCTAACGGCTATCGCTGGTAAAGCCGTCACGGTGAGCAAAGGTGTGAAGTCACCTTGGGTAAAACCCGGCGAAGCACCGCCTGACTTCATACACGGTGCCGATGGCTTGGGCAATCTTGCAAGTCGCATGGCCACAAACAACGCAGTTGACCCGCGCGCTTCGGCACAGTTCATTGTGGATATGGCGCGTGCGCACCCCGGTGAGATCACGTTGGTTGCTGTTGGCCCTTTGGGCAACCTGAGCTTGGCGCTGAAGCTTGACCCTGAACTGCCCAAACTTCTGCGCGAGGTCATCATCATGGGTGGCACGATCGACGAACCTGGCAACGTGTCGCCAGTCGCCGAAGCCAACATCTGGAATGACCCTCATGCGGCAGACCACGTATTTACCGCCGGCTGGAAGCTCACCATGGTGGGCCTGGATGTGACGCACCGCGTGGTAACCGAGCTTGCGCTTTTCAAGAAAATTGCAGACCACCACGGCCATATCGCAACGGACACCCTGCACCACGCAGTTGCTTTCTATGCCAACTTTTACAGCGGCCTGCACCCGCATTTGGCGGCCAATCCTGGGTGCTTTGCCCATGACTTGCTGGCCTTTATCTACTTGGTCAGCCCCGACTTGTTCAAATTGGAGACGGGCTGCATACGGGTGGTGACCGACGGCATTGCCCAAGGCCAAACCATGTTGAACCGCCGCGCTTACATCGACTACCCGCAAGCCGGCTGGGGCAAACATCTG
>JBDTAG010000491.1:0-2962 GCA_039924745.1 Rhodoferax sp. | reverse complement strand
GGTCGTGCGGTTTGAATTGGATGGTTGTCTCGAACATCTCCATCGGTGCGGGGTCGGTGGCGGTCTCTGCCCTGCCCGCCTTGCCGTAAACGCTGGCCACTTCGGGCACGGTTTTGATCAACCGGTCGGTCTGCTGCAACAGCTCGGCCGCTTTGCCTGCGGACAAACCGGGTAAGGCCGATGGCATGTAGAGCAGGTCGCCTTCATCCAGGCGCGGCATGAATTCGCCGCCGATGTGTTGCAGCGGCCACAAGCTCAACACCATCAGCACGCCAGCCACCACCAGCGTGAGCTTAGGGCGACGCAACACGGCGTTGAGCAGCGGGCGGTAGAGCGCAATCAGAAAGCGATTGAGCGGGTTGCTGGTTTCGTCTGGAATGCTGCCCCGAATCAAATAGCCCATCAACACCGGGATGAGCGTTGCAGACAGCCCCGCCGCCGCCGCCATCGCATAGGTTTTGGTGAAAGCCAGTGGCGCGAACAAGCGCCCTTCTTGCGCCTCCAGCGTGAACACCGGGATGAACGACAGCGTGATGATCAACAGCGAGAAGAACAGTGCCGGGCCAACCTCGGCCGCAGCGTCGCCAATGACCTGCCACCGCGCCTCGCCCTGCAAGGTTTCGCCGGGGTGCGCGTGGCCCCATTGCTCTAGGTGTTTGTGGGCGTTTTCTATCATCACCACCGCCGCATCGACCATGGCACCAATGGCAATGGCAATGCCGCCCAGCGACATGATGTTGGCGTTCACGCCCTGGTAGTGCATGACGATGAACGCCGCCAAAATGCCCAGCGGCAGCGAGATGATGGCCACCAAGGCCGAGCGCAGGTGGAACAAGAAGATGAAACAGACCACGGCCACTACGGCGAACTCTTCCAGCAACTTGTGCGACAGGTTCTCTACCGCGCGCTCGATCAAACCCGAGCGGTCGTAGACCGGGACAATCTCCACGCCCTTGGGCAGGCTGCTTTGCAGGGACGCGAGTTTGGCCTTGACGCCGGCAATGGTCTCCAGCGCGTTCTTGCCCGAGCGCATCACGATGACGCCACCTACGGCCTCGCCCTCGCCATCTAGCTCGCCGATACCGCGCCGCATTTCGGGGCCAAGTTGAATGCGCGCCACATCGCCCAGACGCACCGAGACTCCGGCGGTAGACGTGACCAGCGGTATCGCGCGAAAGTCGTCCAGGGTTTTCAGATAGCCGGTGGCCCGCACCATGTATTCGGCCTCGCCAAGCTCCAGCACCGAGCCACCGGCCTCTTGGTTGCCCTTTTGAATCGCTTCGACCACTTGGGTATGGGGAATGCCAAAGGCGGCCAGTTTGTCAGGGTCCAGCACCACTTGGTACTGGCGCACCATACCGCCGACCGATGCCACTTCGGCAACATTGGGCACAGTCTTCAGCTCGTATTTCAAAAACCAGTCTTGCAGCGCGCGCAGTTGCGATGCGTCTTGTGTGCCACTTTTATCGACCAGCGCGTATTGGTAAATCCAACCCACACCGGTTGCGTCCGGCCCTATGGATGCCTTGGCTGCTGGCGGCAGACGAGACTGGACCTGGTTCAGGTACTCCAACACCCGCGACCGCGCCCAATACAGGTCGGTCCCATCCTCAAACAGCACATACACATACGAATCGCCAAAGAACGAATAGCCCCGCACGGTCTTGGCGCCTGGCACCGAGAGCATGGTGGTCGTCATCGGATAGGTGACCTGGTTCTCGACCAACTGAGGTGCCTGGCCGGGGTAAGTGGTGCGGATGATGACTTGCACGTCTGACAAATCGGGCAGTGCGTCTAGCGGCGTTTTTACCAGCGCATAAACACCCCAGGCGCACAGCCCGACGGTGGCAAGCAGCACCAAGAAGCGGTTGCCGATGGACCAGCGGATGACGCGGGCGATCATGGTTTGCTTTCCTGGGCCGGAACCGTATCGTCTAACCGCGCCTCGACGCCTTTCAGGCTGGCTTCAGAGTCGATCAAGAACTGTGCGGACACCACCACGCGCTGGCCCGCTTGCAGACCGCGTTTGATTTCGGTCTGGCCACCCGATTCGACGCCGGGCTCAACCTCAACCGAGCGGAACTTGCCATCGCCCTCAGCGAGCATCACCACGCTGCGCTTGCCGGTCATGATGACGGCCTCGGTGGGCACCAGCAAGGCCTTGTTCGCAACCACGTCGGTGAACTGCATGGTCACAAACATGCCAGGTACCAAGCGCGCCTTGGGGTTAGCCAGCTCCACACGCGCCTTGAGCGTGCGGGTGGTTGCGTTCACGTCAGGCAAGATCGCCTGCACCTTGCCATCAAAAGTGACGCCCGGCACCGCAGGGCTCAGCGCCTTGACCTGTGCACCCGCACGCAACACGGCTGCCTGGCTTTCAGGCACCTCGGCATTGGCCCACACGCTGGATAAACCATTGATGCGGAACAGCGTGGCGCCCACTGCTACCGCCATACCTTCGCGCACCAGCAATTCGGACACCACGCCCGCAATCGGTGCGGTGATGGTGATGCGGGTCTGTGGCTTGCCAGTGCTCTCGACCAATCCGATTTGCGCGTCGCTCATGCCCAGCAAGCGCATGCGCTGGCGTGCACCATCGACGAGCGCGCCCAGGTCTTTGCCCTGCATCCGTTTGATCGACAAAAACTCTTCCTGCGCGCCCACCCAGTCGGGCACGTAGAGATCGACCAACGGCTGGCCTTTGGCCACCGCGTCCAACGTGGCGCGCACATGCAAGCGCTCCACAAATCCGCTAGCACGCGCCTGAATCACGGCCTGGTCGCGTTCGTTGAATGCAATGCTGCCTACCGCTGATAGTTGCGGTGACAGGCTGGCTTCCACCACCTCTGCCGTGCGCACGCCCAGGTTTTGCTGGACGCGTGCGCTGACGCTGACGCTGCCTTGGTCGCCGCCGCTATCGGCATCGGCATAGACCGGCACCAGCATCATGTCCATAAAGGGA
>JBDTAG010000490.1:0-7758 GCA_039924745.1 Rhodoferax sp. | reverse complement strand
CAACGCTTTATCTAAGTGGCGGGGTTAGGCCGCACCGTGGAGCCGCCGATGCATGAACTACTGCCCCGGGCGCGCGGGAACGGCGGCGAGCGTTGACAACCACGGTGCAGCCGAGTGCTGCCAAACCTGAACCGACGGTTTCAACTGCGCACGCTGCTTGACGCAGCCCAAGCGGATCATCACCGTCACGGGATTCTCCGGCGCGGTAGCCCACAAAGGAGTGGCGCACTCTGGACAGAACACTTGGGCGCGGCGGTTGCCGCTTTCGGCGACCTTGACATAGCTTTTGGTCTGACCGTTTACGACCAGGCTTTCAATGGATGCCCCGACGACCGCTCGGAATGGTGCCCCGGAGAGAACTTGGCAATCGGCGCAATGGCACACCACTACGCGGTCGGTATCGACTTCTGCGGTGAAAGACACCGCACCACAGTGACAAGAGCCTTCGATTTTCATGTGAACTTCCATGGGGTGCGGGATAGATTGATGGCGTGCCGCCTAACCGTTTGTGATCACGCAGGCGCAACTAAAACTTCCTTTTTACGCTGCTTGACAAGCGCTTCCCTTGGGGCAGCACGGTAACAAGAGCAAGCACACCAAAGATCGATACATTCTGCATGGTTAGGTTGTACCAATGCACCAAGCCGTGATGGCTAGTAGCGCCCTATGTGCCAGCAACGCTGTCAACATCCAGCATCCACGCTGACAATCAAGCTATGTAGCTAATGGCTGGGGTTGCGCCAGAAGTTACGGCGGTATTGCTTTGACTATCTGAGGTGCCCCAAACACTGGAGTAAAGGTTATTTGTTGCATTCGACGACCCGAAACCACTTCCGCTAGCTCCAGATGCACTCGAATCCATAGTTGGAGCTGTGTACGGCTGTCCCATTGCGATTGCTATGGCATTTGCCATCTGCGCATCGCTCAGGCCCAAAGCTAGCTTGTCCTGCTCCATCTGAGTGGTCGACGGATTTTGATCAAAGTAAGATGTGATTTCTTGTTTGGTTAAGTTGTGCCCCTGACTATCAGTGATACCGCTAAGCCCGCTGCGATCCACATTACTTGGCATATCTCCAAACAACGCTTTAAACGTACCCGCAGGAAAAGATGTTGTTGATTGCGCGGTATTTTCGGGCGTCGACCCGACTTTGGGATCTGCACTCTTTAGGCTCCCAAGTTGTCCATGAATAAACAACTGATCCGAGAGTTGAGACGTCGTCAAAGTATCGGTCTGTGTAGAGGTGCCGGCCGCAGTAACCGAACCCTCAGTGGATTGTCCGGTATCGCTTGATAAACCCATTGCAGCATTTGGATCGACGTCTTGCAGCATGGTCTTGCCAGCCTGCTTCGACAACTGATCTACCGCTTGGGCACTGTTCAGACTGACTGTTGAAGTGTTGTCGCTCGCTGTAGAAGCCGAAGTGACACTTGCCATGTTGGTCGAAGCAGCTATGTTGCCAGGCAAAACCTGATCCGCCTGAACCTCCGCAAACGTTTTCTTGGCAACCTGCTTATCCAGCTTCCAACCCGTTGAAGGATTGCTACTGGTATCTGCGATATTGAGACTGCTATTGGTGACTGTCATGTTCATGGTGCAACTCCCTAAGATCTTGGTGATAGCAACGGCTACCTAGCCGTTACTGCCTATTGACCTTAATGTTGCACCAAATTCGACTACACAAAACCTTCAATAACCGGGCAAAACCAGAGCAAATCCAAAGTCTTGCCTAACAGGAGCTGATTCAACAGCCCGATCTACCCAAATAGCCTTGTCTCGACCATGTCTCAATCTACCTACTGCGTTCAAAGCGGATTACATGCAGTCGGAAGCGATGGTGCTTCCATTGGAATATTTGATGCGGCAGGTCTCACCATCCCACATGTACACATACGCATTTGCATTGGTGGAAAAGCAATACGCAAAGAAAGTACCACGGCCAGTGCTAGCGTTGCTATTTAGTGTGCGAGACTCAAACGAGTAAAACTTGTAGGTGGCTGTATTTGACAGGTTGTATGCAAACTGACTTTGGAAAGAATACAACGTGTTGGGGAACCAAGTCGAGCTACCGCCAGTTGTCGTATTTGTCTCCATGTATCTGAAATCAGTGCTGCCGTTGTCCATTTTGAACAATACTTGAAAGATATCGCAATTGACCCCAACAAATTGCTTAGACGCCTTCTCGGTCACATTCATGTTGTACAAATACATAGCGTCGCGCTGAGCCAAAGTTCCGCTTACATAGCCAGCCTGAGCAACTGTCGACGCCATTAAGGCCATCGCAACGAATCCATTCACAATTTTTGACATACCACCCCTTTTTTTGTAAAAAACTTAAGCAAATTAGAAACCGAATATCGCAAGCGACGGATACCGTGTATTTATATTGTTACTAACCGTTGACAATATTTTACCAAAATGAAGTGAACTAACAACAAAGCCGTTGGTAAAACGCTCCAATTTCGAGAGGCATCGGTGAGTCAGAATTATTTGCTTACCCATGCATTGGGCAATACAAAAACAACCGAGAGTGAGCCGCACAGGTTCAAAGTTTCAGCACAGATGATCAAGCATTCTGTCGACCAGAAGCCACTGTAGTGAAGAAACCGATTGCCCTTCTTTGATACAAAAAATGGGGCGGCGATATGAGCCGCCCCATTTTTAACGGGTTTTCACTTTTGCTGGTTGGGAATGCACTAACTAAAACTGCTGCCCGCAACGGCCAACGATGCCTTTGGCCTATGGAGCTTTGCCCGAGTCTTATCGCATCAAACCGCCGCTGGCGTCCGAATCAAATAGTCAAAAGCGCTCAGAGCAGCCTTAGCGCCATCGCCCGCCGCAATCACGATTTGCTTGTACGGTGTAGTCGTACAGTCCCCCGCGGCGAACACGCCCGGCAGGTTGGTGCTGCCCTTGGCATCCACCTCAACCTCACCAAACTTGCTCAGGTCGACAGTACCTTTGAGCCACTCTGTGTTCGGCACCAAGCCAATCTGCACAAACACGCCTTCCAGCTCGACCAAATGTTCGACTCCGGTCGCGCGGTCTTTGTAGCGCAGGCCGTTGACTTTGCCATCAGCGCCTGTGATCTCCGTCGTCTGGGCGTTGGTGTGCACCGTCACGTTGGGCAGGCTCTTGAGCTTGTTAACCAACACGGCATCGGCCTTCAACTGGTCGGCAAATTCGACCAGCGTGACGTGGGCCACGATGCCGGCCAAATCGATAGCGGCTTCCACGCCCGAGTTGCCACCGCCGATGACGGCTGTGCGCTTGCCCTTGTATAGCGGGCCGTCGCAATGCGGGCAGTAGGCCACGCCCTTGTTCTTGTACTCTTGCTCGCCGGGCACGTTGACATTGCGCCAGCGTGCGCCGGTGGACAAGATGACGGTTTTGGCTTTGAGGGAGCCGCCGTTGGCGAGCTTGACTTCGATCAGGCCGCCGACCTGCGTGGCAGGCACGATTTGGTCGGCGCGTTGCAGGTTCATGATGTCCACGTCGTACGCGCGGGTGTGCGCCTCCAGGCCCATGGCGAACTTGGGGCCGTCGGTCTCTAGCACCGAGATGTAGTTTTCGATCGCCAGTGTGTCATTCACCTGGCCGCCAAAGCGCTCTGCGACGATGCCGGTGCGGATGCCTTTGCGGGCGGCGTACACGGCAGCGGCGGCGGCGGCAGGGCCACCGCCAACCATCAACACGTCGTAGGGGGCCTTTGCAGACAGCTTCTCTGCATCACGCGCAGCTGAGCCGGTGTCGAGCTTGGCGACGATTTCTTCCAGAATCATGCGGCCGGAGCCGAACATGGCACCGTTCATAAACACCATGGGCACGGCCATGATTTCGCGCGCCTTGACTTCGTCTTGGAAGGCACCGCCTTCGATCACCGTGGTCTTAACCTTGGGGTTCAAAATAGCCATCAGGCTCAGGGCTTGCACCACGTCCGGGCAGTTGTGGCAGGTCAGGCTCATGTAGACGTCGAACTGGTAGTCGCCGTCCAGCGCGATGATCTGGTCGATGACTGATTGTTCGACTTTGGGAGGGTGGCCACCGGTCCACAGCAATGCCAGCACCAGCGATGTGAATTCGTGTCCCAGTGGCAGGCCCGCAAAGCGCAAATCGGTAGCGCTGCCGGTGCGTTGCAGGCTGAACGATGGCTTGCGTGCGTCTTGCCCATCCAGGCGCAGCGTGATCATGTCGCTGCGCAGGCCTTGTATGGTTTGCAACAAGCTGAGCATGTCGCGTGCGGTCTCGCTGTCGTCCAGCGACGCCACCATCTCAAACGGCAGTTTCACGCGTTCCAGGTAGCTGGCGAGCTGTGTCTTAAGTTCTTGGTCGAGCATGGTGGTTTCCTTTTTAAATACTATTACTTTAATAGCGGACTACGCAGGTTTCGCGAGGGCTACAGGCTATTTTTGCAAACAAAAAAGCCGGACGGCAAGGCGCGGATGCACCTTGACGCTGTCCGGCTTTGAGGGGCCGTTTTGTGGGGCTTAGATCTTGCCGACGAGGTCCAACGATGGAGTGATGGTCTTGGCACCATCGTTCCACTTGGCGGGGCAGACTTCGCCTGGGTGAGCGGCGGTGTACTGGGCGGCCTTCAGCTTGCGGACGGTTTCCTTCACATCACGGGCGATTTCGTTGGAATGGACTTCCATCGTCTTGATCATGCCCTGTGGGTCGATGATGAAGGTGCCGCGCAGCGCCATGCCGTCTTCTTCGATGTGCACGCCAAAACCGCGTGTCAACACATGTGTTGGGTCACCGATCAATGGGAACTTGGCCTTGCCAACCGCTGGCGATGTTTCGTGCCACACCTTGTGGGCGAAATGGGAGTCGGTGGTGACGATGTAGACCTCGGCACCGGCCTTTTGGAATTCAGCGTAGTTGTCAGCCGCATCTTCCACTTCGGTGGGGCAGTTGAAGGTGAAAGCTGCAGGCATAAAAATGAACACGTTCCACTTGCCCTTGAGGGTTTCGTTGGTCACGGAGATGAACTTGCCATTGTGGAAAGCTTCGTTCTTGAATGGCACGACTTGGGTATTGATCAAAGACATGGTTTTATTCCTCTTGAGTAGACGTTCTGAAACTGAACAAGGTCAATCTTAGGCGTTCTGGGTCATTTAGTGGGTTGATTGACCCAATGATTAAGATTGTAAAAATCTATGGGCCGTGGAATACGCGCTGGTGCATGCGGCGCAACGACCACCAGACACCGCCCGCCACGATAGGAATCGCCGCAGCGGCGGTCAATTCTGCGCTCCACGGCCAGCCCCAGTGTTGCGCGCCCTTGGCGAGGTAACTGACCAGGCCAACGATGTAATAGGTAATAGCCGCCACCGACAGGCCTTCGACCGTGGCCTGCAGCTTGATTTGTATGTCTTGTCGGCTGTTCATCGTCGCCAGCAGCGCCTGGCTGCTTTGCTGCTGCTCAATCTCAACGCGGGTGCGCAGCAGGTTGCTGATGCGCGACACGCGTTGCGACAACGCATCTTGCCGGCGGGCCGACCAGGCGCAGGTGCTGCGCGCAGGCGTCAGACGCCGGTCCATGAATTCACCGATGGTCTGCATGCCGCCCAACCGCGATTCCGCAATATCGACGATGCGCTTGTCCAACAATTCGAAGTAAGCCGCACTGGCGGAAAAGCGCGAGTGTGTGGCTGCGTGCTGGCTCTCCACCGCGCCGGCCAGACGGGTCAGGCGGTCCAGCAGCAAAGGCTCATCGTTGCGTGTGGCGGAGCGTATGGCGAGCGCCAGCTCAGCCAGCTCGCGCTCGGCGGACGCCAGCACCAGCGAGGCTTCGCGCGCGGCGGGCAGGCCCAGCAAGGCCGCCATGCGGTAGGTTTCGATTTCCAACAGGCATTGCACCAGACGGCCCAAACGGCGTGGCGCCAGGGCGCCCGCCAGCAAAATCATGCGCGAGAAACCATCGGCATGGACCGCAAAGTCGGTATAGACCTCGGCAAAGCCATCCGCCACCGTAGATGCGACCAGCGTATCTTCGTGCAAGACGTTTTTGACCATGGCGCCCGACGACTCAAACGCCGCACTGGGCAGCACCCACAGGTGCAAATTGGCCAGACATTCGCCCGGCAGCGCAGCAAACCAGCGCTGGGGCACGGCCGCCAAGGCGGTCTCAGGCTCGCGTTCGCCAAAGCGCTCCACCGCAAGGCGGCGCATAAAAGTCCAGGTCACAAATTCGGTGTGCAGCTCCCACCGCACGCGGTAGGGGCCTATGTCCATGCGCACATGCGTGGAGCCCGCTACCGGTTCGGGCAAATGGTGGTCACGCGCCAGGGCCGCCATATGGCCCCAACTGGCTTCACGCTGGCTGGCATCACACACCATGACCACATGGGAAATGCTCAGCGGTATGTCCATGGCCTCGGGCGGCCTGGCGTGGATCTCGTTGTGCAACGCGACCCGCTGCGCATGCTGGGGCAATATTTCAATCTTCGACAAAAGCATCTTCCCGTTTAGATTTGACCGACGGAAGCAGAACCAACAACAGCACCATCATGGCATTGGGAGGGATGCCCGGCGCCAGCATCGGAATGAACGAGGTTTACGCCCCCGTCATGAACATGAGTCCGGAAAAAAATCCTTTTGGTATTTCCTATTCACGCGTGGAATTCTCCACATGACAACAACGGGGACCACTCTCTTTAGGACGATCCAGTGTGCCACAAAGGCCTGCCCTCGCCCCGAAAAACTGGTGTCCACACGTTACGCGGCTGTGCTACCCTTGCGCCCACTTCAGAAAGCCTGCACCGCCATGCCCGAAATCTTGCTCAGCGTTAACAACCTGCACAAATCTTTTGGCGAACGCCAAGCGGTTAAAGCGGTTTCGTTTCAACTGGCCCGAGGGCAAACTCTGGGGCTATTGGGTCCGAATGGGGCGGGCAAATCCACCACCGTCAGCATGATCTGCGGCTTGCTCAAGCCCGACCAAGGCGATGTCATCTTGGGTGGGCAACGCGTGGCCCAAGGCAATAACGCCGCCAAGCAAATGATGGGGCTGGTGCCACAAGACTTGGCCTTGTACGACGACCTGTCAGCGCGCGAAAACCTTCGCATCTTCGGCGCCCTGTATGGCCTGACCGGCGCCACACTGAAGAGCCGTTGCGCACAAGTGCTCGACCTGGTGCAACTGAGCGACCGCCTGGCCGACAAACCGTCTACCTTTTCGGGTGGCATGAAGCGCCGGCTCAATATTGCCGCCGCACTGCTGCACACACCCCAGTTACTGATTCTGGATGAGCCCACCGTGGGTGTAGACCCGCAAAGCCGCAACGCGATTTTTGACAGCCTGGAAGCGCTCAAGCGACAGGGCTGTGCGCTGATTTACACCAGCCACTACATGGAAGAGGTGGAGCGTCTGGCAGACCACATCGTCATCATCGACCACGGCGTGGTCATAGCCGACGAATCACCAGCGGCGCTGTACCAACGTCTGCCTGCCAAGGCAGCACTGCGCTTGACACCACTGACCGCGCTGCCCGAGCACACGCTGGACGCACTCAAGTCTTTGGAAGCGGTTGCTGATGTCGCCCTTGACGGAACGGATCTGCTGATTGGCCTCACCGACGCAGAACAGGCGCAGGATGTGATGCTGTGGCTTACACAGCAGGGCTGCCGCTCTTCGCAATTCTCCACTGCGCGCACCAGCCTGGAGGCCATCTTCCTGACGCTGACCGGTCGCTCACTGCGCGACGCCTGATTTGCACCCACCCTTGCACCCCTACTGAGAACACGCCCATGACTGC
>JBDTAG010000489.1:0-3258 GCA_039924745.1 Rhodoferax sp. | reverse complement strand
GATTGACCACTTAGTGCAACTCAGTGGTCTGCGCAAGCGCGATGATTTGCTCAGCGGCATCACCCGCGCTTTACTGGAAACCATTTCAGCGCAAAAGGTCGAAATCTTTGGTCTGGTGCATGATGAAAACCGCCAATTCTGGCTTCCACTGACCCAGGCCTTACCAGGCGCTAACGTTCGGTTTGTGACCGACCCCATGCGTGGCGATCCCGACATGCTTCAGCCGCTGGACAGCGACCCCGAACGCCGGCATTGCCTGAATCGCATGGACGTTGTAGAGACGGCTCCGACACCATCAACCCCCCATTTTGTCGCGCGCTTTCCCATGACAGTGGCGGAAGGCGCGACGTTGTGGGGAGTAGCTGAAATCACATCGACCCACGCGCTGAACGAAGCAGACCGCAAGGACGCGACGCGTTTGCTGACGATGTACGGCAATATTTTGGACATGCTGGACTACAGCGAGCGCGACGCGCTAACCGGGCTGTGGAACCGCAAGCCCTTTGACGACCTCTTCTATAAGACGCTAAAACCCACGGTGCCGCAAGAAGCCGAGCAGTTGCCCGACGGCGTGGAGCACCGTGCGGCGAATACACCATCCAACTTTTGGTTGGCCATGGTCGATATTGACCACTTCAAGGCAGTCAACGACACCTATGGTCACTTGATCGGTGACGAAGTCCTGATCTTGGTGGCGCGGCTGCTCAAAACCTCGTTTCGGGCCTATGACCGCGTGTACCGGTTTGGTGGTGAAGAGTTTTTGGTGGTTTTGCGCAGCGCCGACCACGACGCCGCCGTGGCAGCCGTAGAGCGCTTTCGCGCCAATATGGCAGCCTACGAATTCCCCCAAGCTGGGCATATCACGGCCAGCGTCGGCGTGACCGAGATTGTGGCGGGCGATTCACCAGCCGCCGCTTGCGAACGTGCCGACCAAGCCGTGTATTACGCCAAGCACCATGGCCGCAACCAAGTTTGCAGCGAGGCCGATTTGGTGCGCCGCGGCCTGCTCAAGGTCGACCTCAAGGTCGGCGATATCGAGCTGTTCTAAGCATTTTGGGCCTCTAGCCCTCGTGTTAGCTGCGTATACAGCTATCTATTTAGTAGCAATTCACGCAGCAGCTCGGCGCGTCAGCACTTCAAACGCGGGCAGGGTCTTGCCCTCCAGCACTTCCAGAAAAGCACCACCGCCGGTGCTGATGTAACCCACTTTGTCTTCAATGCCGTATTTGGCAATGGCGGCCAGCGTGTCGCCACCGCCGGCGATGCTGAATGCGCTGGAGTCAGCAATCGCGTGGGCGATCACCTTGGTGCCGTTCTCAAAAGCAGCGAATTCGAAAACACCCACCGGGCCGTTCCAGACGATGGTGCCCGCCTTCTTCAACTGCTCGGCCAAGGCCTGGGCGGTCTGGGGGCCAATGTCCAGAATCAGGTCGTCATCCGCTACATCGGTCGCGGCCTTGACAGTCGCCACGGCGTCGGCAGAAAAGGTTTTGGCCGTGACTACGTCGGTAGGAATCGGCACCGCTGCGCCACGGGCCTTCATGGCTTCGATAACGGCCTTTGCCTGGTCCAGCAGATCGGGCTCGGCCAAGCTTTTGCCGATCTTCAAACCCGCAGCCAGCATGAAGGTATTGGCGATGCCACCACCTACGATCAACTGGTCTACGTTGTCGGCCAGGCTCTTCAAAATGGTGAGCTTGGTGGACACTTTGGAACCGGCGACGATGGCCACCAATGGGCGCTTCGGTGCTAGCAGGGCTTTGGAGATAGCGTCCATTTCGGCGGCCAACAACGGCCCAGCGCAGGCAATCGGCGCGTATTCGGCAATGCCATAGGTGCTGGCTTCGGCGCGGTGGGCGGTACCAAAGGCATCGTGCACAAAGATGTCGCACAGCGCGGCCATCTTGCGGGCCAGGGCTTCGTCGTTCTTTTTCTCGCCCTTGTTGACGCGGCAGTTTTCCAGCATGACCAATTGGCCCGGCGCAACCGTTACGCCGTCGGTCCACTGTGCGATGACGGGTATCGCCCGGCCCATCAGCTCGCCCATGCGCGCGGCGACGGGCGCCAGCGAATCGGCGGGGGTAAACACGCCTTCGGTGGGGCGGCCCAGGTGCGAGGTCACCATGACTGCCGCTGCACCAGCGTCCAAAGCCATCTGGATGCACGGAATGCTGGCGCGGATGCGGGTGTCTTCGGTGATGCGGCCCGTGTCGTCTTGCGGCACGTTCAGGTCAGCACGGATGAAGACACGTTTACCAGCCACTTGGCCGCGCGCGCACAGATCGGAGAAACGGATGACGTTCATGGTGAAGACCTCGGTGAAAGTGGAAAGACTGCGTGAGCGCCGCAGAAGAGCGAGGTCAAGATTGTAGAAGCGCCATGGCAGTGCGCCATAGCGCTTAGGAACATCAGCGAAACAGCTTCACCAACCTAGCCCAATATGCAGCGGCAGATAGACTGCCATGCCAACCAGAATCGTGCCCAGCACCACCTGGCCCGCGCCCTTGCCCTTACGCCAAAAAAAGTAGGCCACCCCGGCCAGCGCTGCGAACAGGCGCGCATCCAGCACCGTATGGATCAACGCGCCCTGCGACATGACCACCTCGGGCACGATGACGGCAGACATGGCCGCGATGGGCGCGTATTGCAAGCCCCGCTGTGCCCAATGCGGCAAGGTCCATGGTTTGCTGGAGATAAAGAAAAAACAGCGTGACACCACCGTAACAATGGTCATCAGCACAATGGTCAGCAAAATCCACGGGTCGGTCTGGCCGATGAAGAATTCAGACATTGCGTTCAACCGCCTTTACTACTGGGTGGTATGACCGGTTGTGTATGCAAAGCCGTTTTTTCCAACAGCAGACAAATACAGACCGACGCTGCGATCGCCGCCAGGATATTGAGCTTGAGCGGCAGTGCAAAGGCTGCCACCGCGGCCGACCCCGCCACCGCTGCAGAAATCCAGCGCAACTTGGTTGACGCCAGCGAACACAGCATGCCCAGCAAAGCCAGAATACCGGCAAACCCCAAACCCCATTCGGCTGGAATGGAGTTGGCCAGCACCACGCCCAAGATGCTACAGCTTGTCCAACTCAGCCAGTTCACGCCGCCATTGCCCAACAGGTAAGCCATTTGCCCCACCCGCTCAGCCTCGTCAGTAGGCGGAAGGGCGAATCGTTTGACGAACAATACATACGTCAGGTCACCGGTCAAATACCCGGCCAACAGTCGATCACGCAACGGCAGGTGCATGACATA